>NZ_JBIVDY010000009.1:0-253687 GCF_044747365.1 Kitasatospora sp. NPDC090091 | reverse complement strand
CCCGCCGGCCCCCCCCCGGCCCGCGCGGGGGGCGGGCGGGCCCCGCACCCGGCGCCCCGCCCCCCCCGCGGGGGGGGGGCCCCACGGCCCGCTCGACCAGAACAGACCTGGACCCGACCGTGACCGTCACCTGGTACGACCACGAGCCGGCGGCCGGGGATCCGCTGCCCGGTTCCCCGGCCGCCACCCCATCCCGGCAGGCCGCCGAGACCACCGCCGCCCCGGTGTTCGTGGACTCCTCCGGCCGCCGCCAGCGGCGGGTCCGCCGCCTCGGCCTGCTGCTCGCCGTGCCGGCCGCCGGCTATCTGGTGCTGGTGGCCAGCACGGTGCTGGGCGGCCCGAGCGTGAGCGCGCCGTTCCTGCCGCTGCCTCCCGCCCCCAGCGCCGCCCCGGACACGCCGGCGGCCGAGACCCCGTCCGAGGCGCCGACGATCCCCGGCACGCCGGGACCGGACAGCGTGCAGCCGGGCTCAGCCCAGTCGGCGGCGGCCGGCCACCGCGGCGCCCCGACGGCGTCCGGTCGGCCCTCCGCGCCGGCGCCGGCCACCTCGCCCTCCGCCGGGCCGTCCGTGTCGGCCACGCCCGGTGGCAACGGCAACGGCGGGGGCAACGGCAACGGCGGCGGGAACGCCACCGCGACCCCGGGCCACGGGCGGCCCACCGATGCCCCGGGCAACTCGGGCAACGCCGGAGGCAAGCCCGGCAAGCCGTCCCCCACCCCCTGACCCGGCCACCGCGGCGCCCGGCACGCCCCCGGCCCGTCATCCCCCGCGCTGTCCGGCCCGTCCCCACGCCCGGACCCACCCCGCCTCCTCGCACCCGGCCTGCCCCCGGCCCTCCTGAAAGCGCCCCGCCGTGAGCCCTTCCCGCCGCCGCAGAACCGGCCGCCCCGGCCTTGGCCCCGCCGCCGCTCCGTCCGCCCGGCGCGGCCGCCGGGGCGTCGTCCGTCAGGGCCCGTTGCGCACCCACTGGCTGCTGCTGACCGCCCTGCTGTTCACCCTGGCGGCCGCCCTGCTGCTGCAGGGCTACACCCAGCACCTCTACGACCACCGCCCCGACCCGGTCGCCCACCCGACGGGCTCGGCCACCGTCCCCGAACAGGTCCGGACCGGCGGGCCGGTGATCGACGCGGCCGGCCCCGAGCCGCGCACCGCCGCACCGCGCCCCGGCACCGTCGCGCTCACCTTCGACGACGGCCCCGACCCGCGCTGGACCGCCGAGGTCCTGGACACGCTGCGCCGCAACGACGTGCACGCCACCTTCTTCGTGGTCGGCACCCAGGCCGCGGCCCACCCGGACCTGGTCCGCCGGATCGTCGCCGAGGGCCACCAGCTCGGCGTACACACCTTCACCCACGCCGACCTCGGCGCCCAGCCGCCCTGGCGCCGCTCCCTGGAGCTGCGCGAGACCCAGCTCACCCTGGCCGGCGCGGCCGGGGTGACCAGCTCGCTGCTGCGCCCGCCGTACTCGTCCACCGCCGACGTGCTGGACGACCTCGGCTGGGCCGCCGTCCAGCAGGCCGGCCGTGAGGGCTACCTGACCGTGCTCACCACCCATGACAGCGAGGACTGGCGCCGCCCCGGCGTGGACGAGATCACCGACGCGGCCACCGCCGGGCGGGGCGACGAGGGCCGGATCGTCCTGCTGCACGACGGTGGCGGCAACCGCTGGCAGACCGTCGCCGCGCTGGACGCCCTGCTGCCGCGGCTGAAGGCGCGGGGCTTCCGCTTCACCACGGTCAGCGAGTCGGTGGGGCTGCCCGACCCGGTCCGGCGGGCGACCTGGGCCGAGCACTGGCAGGGTCTCGCCCTGATCCGGGTGCTGCAGGCCGGGGACTGGACCCTCACCCTGCTGGACTGGCTGCTGTACGCGGCGGGCGCGGTCAGCGTGCTGCGCGCGGTGACCGTGCTGGCCGCCGCACGGCGGCACAAGCGGATGCGCCGGCGGCGGAACGCCTGGGGGCCGCCGGTCACCGAGCCGGTCAGCGTGATCGTGCCCGCCTACAACGAGTCGGCCGGCATCGAGGCCGCCGTCCGCTCGCTGCTCGCGTCCGACCACCCGGTCGAGGTCGTCGTGGTCGACGACGGTTCCACGGACGGCACCGCCGACCTGGTGGAGTCGTTGGGACTGCCGTACGTCCGGGTGATCCGGCAGGCCAACGCGGGCAAGCCGGCCGCCCTCAACACCGGCATCGCCGCAGCCCGGGCCGAGCTGCTGGTGATGGTCGACGGCGACACCGTCTTCGAACCGGACGCCGTCCGGATGCTGGTGCAGCCGTTCGCCGATCCGGCCGTCGGTGCCGTCTCCGGCAACGCCAAGGTGGCCAACCGGGGCGGGCTGCTCGGCCGCTGGCAGCACATCGAGTACGTCGTCGGATTCAACCTGGACCGGCGGCTCTTCGACCTCGCCGAGTGCATGCCCACCGTCCCCGGCGCGGTCGGCGCCTTCCGCCGCTCGGCGGTGCTGGCCGCCGGCGGCGTCGGCGACGAGACGCTGGCCGAGGACACCGACCTCACCATGGCGCTCTGCCGGGACGGCTGGCGGGTCGTCTACGAGGAGCGGGCCAAGGCCTGGACGGAGGCCCCGGCGTCCCTGGGCGCACTGTGGCGACAGCGCTACCGCTGGTGCTACGGGACCCTGCAGGCGATGTGGAAGCACCGGGGCGCGCTGCGCCAGGGTGGGCAGGCCGGCAAGCTGGGCCGCCGCGGCCTGGGCTACCTGCTGGTGTTCCAGGTGCTGCTGCCGCTGCTCGCCCCGGTGGTGGACGTCTTCGCGCTCTACGGGCTCGCCTTCCTCGACCCGGTCCGGATCGTCGGCCTCTGGCTGGCGTTCCTGATGGTCCAGCTGCTGATGGCGGTCTATGCCTTCCGCCTCGACCGCGAGCGGCTCGGCCCGCTCTGGAGCCTGCCGCTGCAGCAGTTCGTGTACCGGCAGCTGATGTACCTGGTGGTGATCCAGTCGGTCTTCACCGCACTGGCCGGCTCCCGGCTGCGGTGGCAGCGGATGCAGCGCTACGGCAGCCTGCGGGTGCCCGCGGCCCCGGCCGCAGCCGACGTTCCCCCGGGGGCGGTCGGCGTCGGCGGCGGCCCGGAGGGGCCCGACGGCTATCGTGCACAGGTGCACGAGGCGGTCCGGGGCCCCGGACAGGGCACGTGAGGGAGGCGGTTGACGTGATCGGACGGGCGCTCAACGGGCGTTACGAACTCGTCGAGATACTCGGCGTCGGCGGCATGGCCACCGTCTACGGCGGGGTGGACCACGTGCTGGGCCGCCAGGTGGCCGTCAAGGTCCTGAACGGGGGCCTCGCCGACGACCCGCGCTTCGCCGAGCGGTTCGGCCGGGAGGCGCAGCACGCCGCGATGCTGGCCCATCCGAGGATCGTCATGGTCTTCGACTCGGGCGTGGACCAGGGCTCGCCCTACATCGTCATGGAGCTGGTGCAGGGCCGCTCCCTCGCCGCCGTGCTGGCCCAGCAGCCGGGCCTGCCGGTGGAGCGGGCAGTCGGGATCGCGGCGGCGGTCTGCGAGGCGCTGGCCGTCGCGCACGGCGCGGGCCTGGTGCACCGCGACATCAAGCCCGGCAACATCATGATCACGGACGACGGCGGGGTGAAGGTCGTCGACTTCGGCATCGCCCGGGCCGGCTCCTCCAACAACCTCACCCAGACCGCGTCCGTCCTCGGCACCGCGGCCTACCTCTCGCCCGAGCAGGCCACCGCCTCCGAGCTGGACGGCCGCACCGACCTGTACGCGGTCGGCTGCGTGCTCACCGAGATGCTCACCGGCGTCACCCCGTTCACCGCCGAGACCCCGGTGGCGATCGCGTTCAAGCACGTCAGCGAACAGCCGCTGCCGCCGTCTGCCCGCCGTCCCGGTCTGCCGCCCGCGCTGGACGCGGCCGTGCTGCGGCTGCTCGCCAAGAACCCGGCGGACCGGCCCGCCGACGCGGCCGCCGCCCGGGCCGAGCTGCTCGCCTGCGTGCCCGGGCTGGCCGTCGTGGACCCGACCTCCGAGCTGCTCGCCACCACGGCGCAGCCCACCCAGGCGCTGCCGCCGGTCCCGCCCGGGCTCGCCGCCGCCCAGCAGCACACCAGCCTGCTCCCGCCGCAGCCGGCGGCGGCCACCTCGGTGATGGCGCCGGTGCCGGCCGGGTACGCCGGGCCCGGGGGCGGTCCGGCCGGCTTCGACTCCGCCGGGTACGACTCCGTCGGCTTCGAGCCGCCGGCCCGGGAGAGCCGCCGCAAACCGCTGGTCCTCGGCGCGCTCGGCCTGGCCGGCATCGCGGGCGCCGCGATGCTCGCGCTCACCGCCTTCGACGACCCGGGCACCCCGACCACCCCGGCCGCCAAGCCGGCGCAGACCGTCGCGGCCCCGCCGAGCCCGACCGCCACGCCGTCGACCGCCGCACCCACCACCCCGGTCGCGACGCCCACCGCGGCCCCCTCGACGACCCCTCCGCGCAATCAGAACCCGGCCGTCCAGCTCAACGCCCTGCGGCAGGCCGTGGCGCAGACCCAGGTCGGCAAGGAGCGCGACCGCCAGATCGATCTGCTGCACACCCTGGACGACGCGGCCGCCCGCCTCAACCAGGGTCAGCCGGACGACGCCGCCCAGGAGCTGAAGGGCGCCCAGCGGATCGTGCGCGACCTGGCGAAGAAGCACGCCGTCGACGGCCAGACCTCCCAGAACTGGAACTCCCGCCTCAGCGCCCTGATCACCTCGCTCAACGCCGCCGCCGACCGCAACGACACCGAGTGACCCGTCGGGGCCGGCGTCCCCGGACGGGGCTCAGCCGTCCCCGGACAGGCCGCCCTGGCCGTCCCCGGGGTGCCGCCGCCGGGCGCGGCTCTCGACCCCGGTGCGGATCTGGCGGCTCAGCACGCCGGCCGCGGCCGCGAGGAAGACGAAGTTGTACGCGATCTGCAGCATCACCACCAGCCGCGGCGCCTGCCCCGCCGGGGTGATGTCGCCGTACCCGACCGTGGACATGGTCACGATGGTGAAGTAGAGCGCGTCGAGCCGGCTCTCCAGGCCGACGAACTGGTCCGGCGTCGCGCTGAGCACGTAGTAGCTGGCGGCGAAGATGGTCATCGCGAGGCAGATCAGGAAGACCAGCCAGACCCCCGGGTGGCGCCCGGTGCCGCGCACCACGTCGCTCATGCGCGCCATCAGCAGGGCGCTCAGCACGATCAGGGCGGCCGCGAAGACCAGCCAGCTGAGCAGCGGGCGGTCCGCGCCGAGGCGGCGCAGCGGGACGGTGAAGTACGTGACCATCAGCAGCGTGAACGAACCCAGGAGCAGGAGCCAGGCCCGCTTGTCGATCTGGGTCCGCGAGGGCGGCGGCTGGTTCGAGGACATCCCGCCCAGGTTCGGGCCGGGGAGCGGCGCCCGCCCGCCGGGCTGCTCCGTCCGGCGGAGCAGCCTCCCGTCCGGGCCCTCGGGTGGCCGGTGCCCCGGAGCACGACGGAGCCCCCCGCTGCCGGGCAGCGGGGGGCTCCGTCGAAGGATCAGGCCGTGGTGGTGGACCGGGGGGTCTCGGTGGCCTTGGTCACAGTGGTCGGCGTCACGGCCGGGCGCGCCTGGTCGGCGGCGGGCTGCTGGGGGGCGGCGGTGGCCTGCGCCGTGCCCTGGGCGGCGGCGTCGGCGGCGGGGGCCTCGTCCTCGCGCAGCGCCTTCGTCTCGGCCTTGAGGATGCGCATCGACTTGCCGAGGCCGCGGGCCATCTCCGGCAGCTTCTTCGATCCGAACAGCAGGACAACGACAGCCAGCACCACCAGGAGGTGCCAGGGCTCAAGACCGTTCCGCAGCATCCCTGGCCACCGGTCCCTTCTTGTCTAGAGTCACAGGAGGGCAAAGCGCCCGACCTGGCCAGTATGCCTGGCCCCGGCGGCGAACGTATACACCGGCCGGGAAACGCTGGTCAAAAACCAGATGTTGCAGGGGCGGATGGTCGGTAGTGGTCTAGACCATGCCTGATGTGCACCCGGCCCGACCCGCCGGGAGCCGCCGCCGGTCCGCCGCGGACGGGCGGCGGCGGAAACGGGGTGCGGAGCCGGGCGCCGCTCGGGGACACTGCGGCGGTGAGCATCGACACGTCCCGGGCCCCGCAGGAGCACGCCCTGCAACACGTCGCCGCGCTGTCCTCCGGTCCGCCGCTGGCCCCCGGCCTGCAGGTCACCCTCAACTTCCACCCCGACCGGGAGGCCGGCGGCCGGTCGATCCTGGAGTCGCTCGCCGCCGACGGTGTCTACCGCTCCCAGTTCGTCACAGGCACCAGCAACGGCGGCCTCACCGCCCACCCCGGCGGCGACCGCTGGCGCTGGGAGAGCCGCATCTTCGGCGGCGCGTACGACGAGGCGCCGGCGGACGAACGCCCGGTGTACGGCGCACTCGACCACCGCCGCCGGCCGCTCGGCGGCGCCCCGCGCTTCGGGTCCGCGTTCTTCCGGCTGGCCGCGCCCGTCCTCGACCGGACCACGTTCTGCTACCCGGACAGCTTCCTGGAACCCGCGGACTTCGGGGTCGCCGCGCGGATGGCGCTGATCGCGCTCGCCGAGGCCGACGTGGCGGCGGACGCCCTGGACGACTACATCGAGGCTCAGGTGCACGGCCCGGTCCGGCTGGACCGGGACGTCGAGGCGCTGGTTCTGGACCCGAGCCACCGCGGCACCCCGGTCGAGGAGCAGGCCCGCCGGCTGCCCTGCCCGGTCGAGTGGCACTCCGGCGTGCGGCTCTCCGTCGAGGAGCTGCGCCGTCACCCGGACTACCGCGGGCCCGAGTACGTCGCGCTGGGCGAGGCGGTCGCCGAGGGCGGGCGGCTGGATCCGCGCATCCTCGGCGACGCCGTCCGCAGCGGTCGTCACGACCCCCAGGACCTCAAGCGGGTCTGGCACTGCCTCGCCCGCTTCGGGTCGCCCGCGGAGGGCACTTCCTAGGGCCGGACAGGCCCTAGGTCCGCCGGGCCAGCAGGTAGCCGCGGTGGGTCTCCGCCTCGTGCGGGCGGGGTGCCCGCTGCAGGCGGGCCTCCACCGCGAATCCGGCTTCCGTCAGCTGCTCGGCGACGGCGTCCTGGTCCAGGAAGTGGAAGTCGACGTCCACCGCGTGGCCCCACCACTCCTCCAGCCGGCGGACCTCGGCGCCGAGGTGGAAGGAGACCAGCAGGACGCCTCCGGGCCGCAGCACCCGCCGCATCTCCGCGAACGCGGGCTTCAGCTCGTGCGGTTCGAGGTGGATCACCGAGTAGAGCGCCACCGCGGCGGCGAACTCGCCGTCCGCGGCCGGCAGGCGCAGCAGGTCACCCTCCCGGAACTCGACCGCGGGGTGCTCCCGTCGGGCGACCGCCACCATGCCCGGCGACAGGTCGATCCCGACCACCTCCGCCCCCTGCTCCGCCAGCCACGCCGCCACGTGCCCGGGCCCGCAGCCGAGGTCCGCCACCGGCCCGCCGGCCGCCTCCTCCAGCACCGCCCCGAGCAGCGCCCGGTCCACCGGCTTGTCCGCCAGCTCGCCCCCGATCCGCTCCTGGTAGTCCTCCGCGACGGTGTCGTAACTCGCCTTCGCCCGACCGTGGTTGATGTTGTCGTCCATGGTGGCAGGGTGTCATGCGCCGCCGCCCCGCCGCCTCCGTGTTTCAGTCCGTGGCCTGCTGGGCCGGCAGGAAGGGCGAGAGCCCCCACCCGGTGGCCGGGTGGGGGCTCTTGATGACGCGCAGGCGGACGGGCTCAGGGCCGGGGTCAGACGGTGGCCGGTTCGGTGGTGGCCGGCTCGTCGGTGGCGGCCGGCTCGTCGGTGCGGGCCGGGAGGTGGGACATCAGGCGGTAGGCGAGGCCGGCGGCGCCGAGGGCGAAGACCAGCCCGACCACCGCGGCGACGTGCAGGCCCTCGGTGAAGGCGGCGCGGGCGGTCTCCAGCAGCTCGGTGCCGAGCCGTCCGGGCAGCTGGGCGGCGACGGCGACCGCGCCGCCGAGGGTGTCCTGCGCGGTCCGGGCGAGCTCGCCGTCCACGCCCTGCGGGAGGCCGCCGTCCAGCTGCGAGCGGTAGACGGCCGCGCCGGCCGCCCCCAGCAGGGCGATGCCGAGCGAGCTGCCGAGCTCGACCGCGGTCTCGGAGGTGGCCGAGGCGGCGCCGGCCCGCTCGGCCGGGGCGGAGGAGACCACCAGCTCCGCGGTCAGCGTCATGGTGCCGACGGTCCCGGCGGCCAGCACACCCGCCGCGGTGAGCACGAGGGCGAGCGGGGAGTGGGCTCCGACCTGGGTCATCATCGCGAAGCCGATCGCGCCGACCAGGAAGCCGCCGGCCATCATCACCGCCGGGCGGACCTTCCCGGCGAGCGCCGAGCCGACGCCGACCGCCGCGAACACGCCGACGCTCGGCACGAGCGCCCAGAGCGAGGCGGTCAGCGGGCTCATGCCCTTGACCAGCTGCAGGTACTGCGAGGTGAAGAGGGTGAAGCCCATCATCGCGAACATCGCCACCGTGTTGACGCTGATCGCCCCGCTGAAGGCGCGGATCCGGAAGAGCGAGAGGTCCAGCAGCGGTGCGGCGGCGGTGCGCTGGCGCAGGACGAAGGCGCCGGCGAAGAGCAGGCCGGCCGGGAGGGCGAGCGCGGGGAGCAGGCTCCAGCCGTCCACCGAGAGCGTCTTGATGCCGTAGACCAGCGGCAGGATCGCGGCCAGCGAGAGGCCGGCGCCGAGCAGGTCGAAGCCGCCGCGCTGCGGGGAGCGGTACTCGGGGAGCAGCGCCGGGGCGGCGAGCAGGACCAGCGCCATCACCGGGACGGCGATCAGGAAGACCGAGCCCCACCAGAAGTGGTCCAGCATCAGGCCGCCGGCGACCGGGCCGAGGCTGGCGCCGGCGGTGAGGGCGCCGCCCCACGCGCCGAGGGCGGCCTGGCGCTGCTTGGCGTCCTGGAACATGTTGCGGATCAGCGCGAGCGTCGAGGGCATCACGGTGGCCCCGGCGGCGCCCAGCACCGCGCGGGCGGCGATCAGCTGCCCGGGACCGTCCGCGTAGGCGGCCAGCAGGGAGGCGCCGATGAAGCCGGCGGCGCCGGTCATCAGCAGCTTGCGGCGGCCGATCCGGTCGCCCAGCGCGCCCATCGTGATGAGCAGGCCGGCCAGCAGGAACGAGTACACGTCCATGATCCACAGCTGCTGGGTGCCGCTGGGCGCCAGCGTGGTGGAGATGAACGGGACGGCGAAGAAGAGCACGCCCATGTCCATGGAGAGGACGAGGGTCGGGAGCAGGAGGACGGCCAGGCCGGTCCATTCGCGACGGCCTGCGCGGCCGGTGGTTGCGGTCATGGGGAAGACGGTACGGGTGTGTCAGACACTTGTCTAGTACGTATGTCTAAATCAATCGTGTGAGACGTAAGTGCAAGACATCTGTTCAGTTCTTCCGTAGGATCACGGCATGGGAAATCGCGAAGACCTGATGTCCGGCGCCAAGCGCTGCCTCTACGAGAAGGGCTACGGGCGCACCACGGCTCGTGACATCGCCACCGCATCGGGCGTCAGCCTGGCGGCGATCGGCTACCACTTCGGCTCCAAGGAGGCGCTGCTCAACGCGGCGATGATCGAGGCCATCGGGGAGATGGGGGAGTCCCTCGCCCGGGTGGTCGCCGCCGCGAACCAGGCGTCGGGGAACCCGGAGGAGCGGTTCGTCGCCGTGTGGGAGGGCCTCAAGGGCGTGTTCGTCGAGCACCGGGGCCTCTGGGCGGCCCAGTTCGAGGCGATCACGCAGGTCGCGCACGCACCGGAGCTGGCCCAGGCCTTCGCGGAGGCGCAGAAGGAGGGGCGACTCGGCCTCGCCGCGCTGTTCCAGGGGCTGCCCGAGGTGCCGGACACCGAGGAGGAGGTCGCCCGCGGCATGTTCTACCAGGCGCTGATGGCCGGCTTCGCCGCGCAGTGGCTGGCGGCGCCCGAACTGGCGCCCAGCGGGCAGGAGTTCCTGCGGGGGCTGCGGCTGGTCAGCGACGGAGTGCTCAGGCCCGCTACGCGGTGACCGCGGTCAGCAGCACCACCGAGTCGACGTGGGCCAGCAGGCCGTGCCGCTCCTGGGGGACGGGGTACAGCTGACCCGCCGAGAGCTCCTGGAGGTGCCCCGCGACGGTCAGCGCCACCCGGCCGCGCAGCACCTGGAGGGAGGCGGCGGCCGGGGCGTTGTGCTCGTCCAGCGAGGTGCCCGCGGTCAGCGCGATCACGGTCTGCCGCAGGACGCCGTCGTGCAGCACCAGGTGGGCGCTGCGCCCGTGCGGGCTCTCGGCGGCCAGGGTCGCGTGCTCCACGGCGAGCTGTTCGAGATCGACCATCGGGTGCCCTCCTCGGCCTGCCGGGCCACCGCGGCGGCCCCTCCGGCCAGCGTCCCGGACGCACCCGGCTCGCGCACCCGGAGTCGTTCGGCGTGCGGTGTCCGCCGACTGCACCGATGGTGGATGCATGGCGACCAACCAGAATTTCTTCAGCGGGTTTCAGGTCAATCGATCGCTGCTGGCCGGTGGCGCGGTCCTCACGGGCATCGGCGCGATGCTCGGGATGGCCGGTGCGGCGATGGTGTGTGCGGCGCTGGCCACGGCCGGCCGCAGTTGGGTGCGGGGTATGGACATGCCTCCGACGAAGGCCATGGCCCAGCGGGCACTGCACGAGGCGAAGGTGGCCTCGGCCGCCGGCTGGGAGGCCTGGCGGACCGAGCACGCCTCGCCGAACTGACCGGGCCGCGACGGGCCGCCGTGGGGGTACGGCCCGCCGCGCCCGGAGTCCTGGAGATGCGCACCGGAGCCCCGGTGCGCATCCGGGCTGCTGCAGCCCCGTTCGGCCCTGCAGCCCAGCCCCGCCCTGCAGCCCAGCTCCGCCCTACAGCCCGAGCGACTTGGCGACGATGCTGCGCATCACCTCGCTGGTGCCGCCGTAGATCCGGAACACCCGGTTGTCGGTGTAGAGGCGGGCGATCGGGTACTCCAGGATGTAGCCGTAACCGCCGTGCAGCTGCAGGCACTTGTCGATCACACCGGACGCCGACTCGGTGCAGAACAGCTTCACCGCCGCGGCGTCCGCGACGGTCAGCCCGCCCTGCTGGTACAGCTCCAGCGCCCGGTCGACCATGGACTGCTGGGCGACCACCTGGGCCTCGCAGTCGGCCAGCGTGAACTTGGTGTTCTGGAACTCGGCCACCGCCTGGCCGAAGACCTTGCGCTCCTTGACGTACTGCACCGCGAACCGGACCGCCGCGGCCGAGGCCGCGTAGGCGCCGACCGCGATCGCGAGCCGCTCCTGCACCAGGTTGTGGGTCAGGTAGGTGAAGGCCCCGCCCTCCTCGCCGAGCAGGTTCTCCACCGGCACCTTGACGTCGCTGAACGCGAGTTCGGCGGTGTCCGAGGTGCGCAGGCCGATCTTCTGCAGCTTGCGGCCGACGCTGTAGCCCTCGGACGCGGTGTCCACGCAGAGGATGGAGAGGCCGGCCCGGCGGTTCTGCGGGTCGTACGGGGAGGTCCGGCAAACCACCAGGACCAGGTCGGCGAGCACGCCGCCGGTGATGAAGGTCTTGGCGCCGTTGAGGACGTAGTGGGTGCCGTCCTCGGAGAGCCGCGCGGTGGTGGAGATGCCCGCGAGGTCGGAGCCGGCGCCCGGCTCGGTCATCGCGATGGCGGTCATGATGTCGCCGGAGACGAACCCGGGCAGCCAGCGGCGCTTCTGCTCCTCGGTCGCGTACTCCAGCAGGTACGGCAGCACCAGGCCGGTGTGCACACCGGAGGAGCCGAAGGAGACGCCCGCGCGGGCGGTCTCCTCGGCGATGACCGCCTGGTACTTGAAGCCGCTCTCGCCGGCGCCGCCGTACTCCTCCGGCACCTCGATGCCGTAGACGCCGAGCTCGCCGAGCTTGCGGTAGAAGTCGCGCGGCGGGTGGCCGTCGGCCTCCCAGCTCTCGTAGACCGGGACGACCTCGTGGGCGATGAAGTCCCGGATGGTCTCCCGGAACGCCTCGTGGTCCTCGGTGAAGACGGTGCGGCGCACGGCGGCGCTCCCTTCGGTGGGGCCGGGCGGGCCGGGCCGGCCCGGGCTGAAGCGGGGTTCGGCCAGGTGATCGCCCCACAAGTTAATCCGGGGTAGCTTCCACTGTCCAGGGTCGGCGGGGGTGCTTCCCGGCCCCGCGCTCCGGCCTGGAGCCGCCGCCCCGGCCGGCCCGCGCCGGGCCACAAGTGAATCGTTGCTAGCCTACGGTCGGCAGATCGGACGGGGCGGGAGCGAGGAGCGGCGGCATGGTGGTACGGCGGCCGCCCGCACGGTCCCGGCAGGCGCAGATCCTTGCCGTGGCCGCCGACCGGTTCCACCGCAGCGGGTACCACCAGGTCTCGATGACGGACGTCGCCGCCGGGGTCGGCATCACCGCCCCCGCCCTCTACCGCCACTTCCGAGGGAAGCCGGAACTCCTCGACCGGGCCGTCCGGTTGGGCCTGGACGAGCTGGCCGCCGGGCTGCGCGCCGCCGACTCCACGGCCGCCGTGGGGGCGGCGCTGGCCGCCGTCGCGGTCGGGCACCGGCCGCTCGGCACGCTGGTGCAGCGCGATGCCCGGCTGCTGCCGCCGGCCCGACGGGCCGCGCTCCGCCGCGAGCTGCGCGCGGACGCGGCGCTGATGGCCGGCGTGCTCCGCGCCGAGCGGCCCGAACTGGCCGGTCCGGACGCCGGGTTGCTCTGCTGGTCGGCGCTCTCCGCCTGTGCCGGCCTGTCCTACCAGTCGGCCGCCCCGCAGCCGCGCCGGGCCGAGCGGCTGCTCGGCGAGCTGGTCGCGGCGGTGCTCGCGGTGTCGCTGGACGGCACCCGGACCGATCCCGAACCGGTCGCCGCGGCCGCCGTGGTGGCCCCGCAGCCGCGCCGGGAGGAGCTGCTGGCGGCGGCGGTGCGACTCTTCCACCGGCGCGGGTTCGACAACGTCAGCACCGACCAACTCGGCGCCGCCGTGGGCATCTCCGGCCCCAGCGTGTACCGGCACTTCGAGAGCAAGCAGCAGCTGCTGGCCGCCTCGCTGGTGCGCAGCCGGGAGCGGCTCTGGCACGAGGTGGAGGGGGCGATCGCCGCCGCGGCCGGGCCGGCGGCCGCACTGGAGGCCGGCCTGGCGGCCTACGTGGGTTTCGCCCGGCGCAACGGCGACTACCTGGGCGCGATGCTGAGCGAGACCGAGCGGCTGGCCGCGCCCGACCGCCGGGCCGCGGTGGACTTCCGGCGGGACTTCCTGCGGACCTGGGTCGAGCTGCTTCGCCTGGTCCGCCCGGAATACGACGCGGTGGAGGCCCGGATCCGGGTGCACGCGCTGTTCGCACTGGTCAACGACGGGGTGCGGAACCGGCCGTACAGCACCCGGCCGGACCTCGGCGACTGCCTGCGGCGGATCGGCCGGGCCGTCCTCGGGGTGGCCGGGTAGGCCCCGTCCGGCCTCGGCAGTGGGGTGGCGCCCGCCGGCGAACGGCGAGGGCCGGGTGCCCGCCCCGCGCTGGTGGGGCGGGCACCCGGCCCGGACGGCTCCCGGCGGAGGGTGCCGTCGGAACCGGCTAGCTCATGACCGGGTAGAAGACGTCGGCCGCGAGGTTGCCGTTGCCCTGCAGGGCGCCGATGTTGCCGGCGTTGCCGGTCACGGCCAGGCCGTTGTTCTGGTTGCTCGCACCGGAGCCGGTGGCGGTCTGCTGGGTGTTGACCACGTTTCCGACGACTCCGCCGATCACGTTGTTGGAGCCGGTGTTGCTCACCACGCTGCTGTTGGAGAGGTGGTCGGCGCCGGCACCGTTGTCGGCGTGGGCGGTCGCGGCGCCGACGCCGACGAGGAGGAGAGCTCCGAGGGCGGTGACGGCGGCGGCTGCGCGGATACGGGACACGCTGGTCTCCCTGAAGGTGGAGTGCGAATGGTGGCGCGGTTCCGGAGTGGCCGCTCCGGAGCGCCGTTGCCTGACGTCGCCCGATCAGCATTCACCAGCACCGTGGACGAACTCCACCGATTGGGTGGCAATTCCCCCGATGGAGTCATGAAAGCGGCATGTCCGACCTGCCGGGCGTGGCCGTCCGGGGCCCCGGTCCAGCGTCAAGTCCTCCTCCAGGGACAATGGTTGGTGAATTGCCCGGGGCCGGCCGGAGGACCGCTTCTGTCAATGCAGGGTTGACCGGACCTCCCTGGTCAGAAAGAAATGGTCGCCGGATAGTCGCACTGGCACACTGGGGACTCATGTCTGAAGGTCTCCCACCCGAGTCCGTGCCCGCCGAGGATCTGCGTACGACCGAGGTCGATCTCGGCGGACTGGTGAACGTCCTCGCCACCCACCTCTACTCCACCCCGCTGGTCGCCCTGCGGGAGCTGGTCCAGAACGCCCACGACTCGCACACCCGGCGCCTGTTGGAGGACCCGGACGGCGACCACCGCCCGCTGATCCGGGTCCGGGCCGACGGCGCCCGGCGCACCGTCGCCATCGAGGACACCGGCGCGGGCCTGACCGAGCCGGAGATCCACGCCTACCTGGCCACCGTCGGCACCGGCTACACCCGCATGCTGCGCGAACTCACCGGCAGCCAGGAGCTGATCGGCGCCTTCGGACTCGGCTTCCTCTCCGCCTTCTCGGTCGCCGACGAAGTCACCGTCACCACCACCTCGCACCGCGAGCAGGGCGCCGGCCACCGCTACCGCAGCCGCGGCGGCGAGCAGTACAGCGTCGAGCCGGCCGCCGCCCGGCCCGGCGGCGGCACCGTGGTCGAGCTGGCCCTGAAGACCGAGCACGCCCACCTCGCCGACGAGGACGCGCTGCGCGAGGTGCTCGGCCGGTACTGCGTGCTGCTGCCGATCCCGGTCTTCGTCGGCGACGACGAGCAGCCGGTCAACGCCGTCCCGGTGCCCTGGCGGCAGGCGGCCGGCGGCGACCCGTACGCCGCCCGGATGCGCTTCGCCGCCGCCTTCGGCCGCCGCTTCGAGCCGCTCACCGCCTTCCCGGTGGCGCCGGTCGAGGGCGGGGCGCAGGGCGGCGGCAGCGACGCGGTCGGCCTGCTCTGGGTCCAGGACGGCGCGACCTACGGCAGCAGCGACAACCGCGACCTGGCCGTCTACCTGCGCGGCATGCTGCTCGCCGAGGACGCCCGCGACCTGCTGCCCAGTTGGGCCGGGTTCATCGGCGGCGTGGTCGAGTCCAACCGGCTCACCCCCACCGCCAGCCGCGAGGACCTCCAGCGCGACGAGCACTACCGCGCCCTGCAGCGGCAGCTCACCGACGCCGTGGTCGAGGGGCTCTACGAGACCGCCCGGCTGCGGCCCGCCGTCTGGCGGCGCATCCTGGCCCGGCACGGCCAGGACCTGCTCGGCGCCGCGCTCTGCGACGACCGCCTGTTCACCCTGCTCGCCGACGACGTCCCGGTGCCCACCTCGCAGGGCGACCTGACCGCGGGCGCGCTGCGGGCGGCCGGCGGGGGCGCGGTGCACGTCGCGCTCGGCAGCGGCGGCGGCTTCGAGGAGATGCTCTACCGGGCGATGCAGGTGCCGATCGCCCGCGGCGACCGCTACGCCGTCCTGCCGTTCCTGCGCCGCTACGCGCAGCTGCGCGGCTGCCGGATCGTCGAGCTGGGCAGCGAGAGCGGCAACCGCGAGCTGTTCCGCGACCCGGAGCGCCCGCTGCCCGCGGAGGAGTCCGCCTGGCTGGCCGGTGCGCTGGCCGACCCGGGCGAGCAGCTCGTCCCGGCCCGGTTCGACCCGACCGGCCTGCCGCTGGTGCTGGTCCCCGACCGCGAGGCCGAGCTGAAGGCCCGGATCGAGGACGACCAGGCGGACGCCCGGATCCCGTCCGCCGCGCTGCGGCTGGCCCGGTCGTTCACCGCCCGCACCGACGGCCGGGTGAAGGCGCGGCTCTACCTGAACCTGTCCTGTCCGGCCGTCCAGGACCTGCTGACCGCCTACCGGGCGGGGCACACCGGCAGCGCCACCGCCGCCGGGCTGCTCCGCTCGATCAAGGTCGTCATGGCGGCGGCCTCGGCGGGCGCCTCCGGCGGCGACCTCACCGGCGCCCTGGCCGGCATCGGCACCGCGGTCTCCGCGCTCACCGCGGCCGTCCCGGCCGGACTGGGCGCGGTCCCGGACAGCCCGGACGGGCTCGACGGGCTCGACGGACTCAAGGGACCCGACGGACCTGACGGACCCGACGGACCCGACGGGTCCGACGGCCGCGGCGCGGGGGCCTGAGCGATGACCCCGCCCACGGCCACCGGAGCGAACGGACTGTCAGTGGCCCTTGCCACACTGACCACCAGCGCAGCGCACGACCCGCAGGGGGAGACGGAAGCGGTATGAGCACCGACATCTGGGCCTGGGTGCACGACGCCCACCAGCAGCTGGCCGAGGCCGGCCACCGGCGGCTGGCCGACGCCATCTACGAGCTCCCAGGCCACGCCAACGAGGGGCGCAACGACCAGCTCGACGCCGTCTACCCGGAGGCGGTCGCCGCCGCCCGGGCGCTCGGCCTGCCCTGGGTGGAGGTCTACCTGCGGCACTGGCGGATGCAGAACCTGCTGAACCGGCGCCACCAGGGCGAGCAGGCGCTGCCCGAGGCGGTCGACCTGCTGGAGTTCGCGCACCGCGAGGAGACCGCCGGCTGTCCGCAGTCGGTCTGCGTGGTGCAGGACTTCGCGATCTGCCACGCCCGGGTCGACGGCCCCGGCTACGTCCCGGAGCGGCTCGCCGTGCTGAGCGAGACGCTGGAGCGGATCGAGCCCGCCAGGGCCTGCTTCGACTGCCTCTCCCGGGAGTACTCGGACGCCCTGGAGGACGACGGGCGCCCGGCCGAGGCGCTCGCCCACCTCGACACCGCGGCCGCCCGGATCCGGGCGGCCGGCGAGCAGCTCTCGCTCCACTTCCACCACTCCCGGGCCGGCACGCTGCACCTGCTCGGCCGGCACGAGGAGGTGCTGGCCCTGCTGGACACCGCCGAGCAGGCCGAGCGGGTCCGGGGCCGGGAGATCGACGAGAGCGACCGGCGCTGGGGCGCCCTGCTGCGGGCCCGCGCGCTAGCCTCGCTGGGCCGCACCGAGGAGGCGCTCGCCCTGCTGCCGGACGTGTCCGAGGCCGAGCGGCACGCCGACCTGCGGGCGGTCTGGACCACGACGGTCGAGCTGCTGGTCGCGGCCGGCGCCCGGGAGAACGACGCCGAGCTGGGCGCGGCGCTGGCCGCCTGGGTCGGATACCTGGACGGCACCGGCTCGCACCGTCCCTGCGTCGACCTGCTGCTGGCCGCCGGGCGGCTGGCGCTGGCCCGCGGCGCCCGGACGATCGCGCTGACCCTGGCCGCCACCGGCGAGCGCAAGCTGGCCGACCTGCGCCGCACCGAGGGCGTCGCCGGGCAGGTGGCGGCGCTGCGCGCGGCTGCCGAGGCGATGCCCGCCCCGGAGCTGCCCGTCCCGCCGGCCGAGCTGCCGGCGTACCTCGCCGAGTCGGGCGTGCCCTTCGAGACCGGCGCCGACCTGCTCTCCGTCGCCCTGGACCGGTACCGGGGCGAGCAGGCCGGTGCCACCGTGCTGGCACTGAACCTGGCCGGGGTGCTGGGCGGGCTCGGCCACGCCCGGGCCGCCGCCGACCTGCTCTGGTCGCAGCTGGACGCCGACCCGGGCAGCGAGGAGCTGGTCGGCATGCTGGGCGGTGCGCTGATCGAGGCCGGGGACGCCGAGGGCGTCGGCCGGCTGGCCGACCGGCTCGCCGCGAGCAGCCCCTCCGACGCCCACTGGGTCCGGGCCCGCTGGGCGGCAGCCCAGGCCCGCTGGGCCGAGGTGGTCGAGCACTGCGAGGCGATCCTGGCCGAGCAGCCGGACCGGATCAACACCCGGCGGCTGGCCGCCGGCGCCGCCACCGAGCTGGGCGACCACGCCGCCGCGCAGCGGTTCCACCAGGAGATCCTGGTGCACGCGCTGCCGTCCGAGGAGGCCGCGGAGGTCGAGGCACACCGGACGGTCCGGGAGTCCGACCTCTGGCACCTGATCACCGCCGCCACCGCCAACCGGGACTGGGCCGTGGTGCGCTCCACCGGCGCCCGGCTCGGCATCGAGTTCGACGAGCCCGAGGGGCCGGTGGACGAGGAGTGGCAGCTGGTCACCGTCCGGGCCACCCGTACCAACGGTGCCACCGCGGACCTCCCGGCCGTCCGGACCGGCCCGGCCACCGCCCGCATCCTGCCGGTGCTCGGCGACGACCTGACGCTCAACCACGGCGACGTGGTGGTCTTCGCCCCGGCGCTGCTGGAGGAGCCCCCGGCCGAGGACGCGCCCGAGGAGGAGCGGCGGCGCTGGCGCCCGGTGTTCGGGCTGCTGACCCTGCTCGACCCGGCCG
The DNA here is from genome assembly GCF_044747365.1 of Kitasatospora sp. NPDC090091. Classification (NCBI taxonomy): domain Bacteria; kingdom Bacillati; phylum Actinomycetota; class Actinomycetes; order Kitasatosporales; family Streptomycetaceae; genus Kitasatospora; species Kitasatospora sp. NPDC090091. Next base: position 235,357 of record NZ_JBIVDY010000009.1, on the reverse strand, counting down.
GCTACACCACCTACTGGATCGACGGCGCCTGGCCGGGCGACGACGCCTGGGCCGGGTTCCGCGAGCAGCTGGGCGGGGCCGGCTACGGGGTGTGGGCGTACAGCGGGGAGCAGTACAGCATCACCGACCCGGCCGAGGAGGACGGCTTCCTGCCCGGCGTCTACGCCGCGCTGGGGGTGCCGCCGACCGCCTCGGCGGCCGAGGCCGACGCGCTGCTGCACCGGCTGACCGGCTCCTGGACGCACCCGCTGGCCTGGTCCGACCTGGCCGAGGCGGCGGGCGCGGACACCGCGCGGCACAAGGAGATCGCCGAGCGGTACGGGCTGTAGCGGCGCTGTAGCTGGTCCGGCGGCGGCTCCGGAGCGGCCCGGCAACGGCCGCTCCGGGCCCGGCGCCGGCACGGGCGGGCCTCCTGGATCAAGGTTTCTTGGTGAATGCTTTACTGTTTCATTGCCAAGAGTCGACCTTTCAGGAGTGTCTGCCCGTGACCAGCCTCGCCCTCGGCCCGTCCTGGCTCGATCCGACGTACCTGATCTCCACCTTCGGGCTGCTCGGCATCCTGGCCATCGTCTTCGCCGAATCCGGCCTGCTGATCGGCTTCTTCCTCCCCGGGGACTCGCTGCTCTTCACCACCGGCCTGCTGGTGGCCGGCGGCACCTACCTGCACCAGCCGCTCTGGCTGGTCTGCACCCTCGTGGTGGTCGCCGCCGTGGCCGGCGACCAGGTCGGCTACCTCTTCGGCCGCAAGGTCGGCCCGGGGCTGTTCCGGCGCCCGGACTCCCGGCTGTTCAAGCAGGAGAACGTGGAGAAGGCGGCGGCCTTCTTCGAGCGGCACGGGCCCAAGGCGATCGTGCTCGCCCGCTTCGTGCCGATCGTGCGCACCTTCACCCCGATCGTCGCCGGGGTGAGCTCGATGAACTACCGCACCTTCGTCCTCTTCAACGTCGTCGGCGGCGTGCTCTGGGGCGGCGGCGTCACGGTGCTCGGCTACTTCCTCGGGCAGATCCCGTTCGTCCGGGACAACATCGAGGCGATCCTGGTCGGCATCGTGCTGGTCTCGGTGGTCCCGGTGGCGGTCGAGCTGATGCGTGCCCGCCGCTCCGGCGCCCCCGTCGCCGGCAGCCACCGCGCCGGGTAGGCGCCCGGCGGCGCCGCCGCCCGCCGCGGCGTACATGTGCGTCGGGCTGTTCGATCAGGCAAGGTGTAAGCGGAATCGAACGGTGGCCGGGAGCCCGGCGCCATCAGGGGCGGCAAGGAGCGGAAGTGCCGAAGCGGGGCCGACCGGGCGGAGGCAAGCGGGCCAGGGGCGGCCGGGGGGCCCGGCGGAACGGGCCGGCGCCGCAGGCGCAGCCGGTCCACCCCGCCGACGCGCCGCCCACCGAGGGCCTGCTCGGCCACCCCGCGCCGGCCGCCGGGCCCGCCACGGTGATCCCGTTCGCGCCGCCCGTCCCGGAGACCAGGGGGCTGCTGGCACCGGAGCACGAGGAGGGCGCCGCCCCGGAGCCGTCCGCGACCGCCGGGACCGACGGGACCGACGTGCGCGACGGGAGCGTCGGGACCGATGCCCGCGACGGGGGCGCCCGCCCCGACGGGACCGCACCCGTCGACGGCGTTCCCGCCGGGCCGGTGGCCGCCGGGGCCGCGGCGGCGACCGGGGGAGCCGCCCCCGAGCGGCGCCGGCGCTCGGTCGCCGAGGACACCCTGACCCCCGAGGAGTGGCAGGCCGCCGGCTACACCCCGCCGCTCGGCATCGCCGTCCCCACCCTCAAGGCCGGCGCCCCCGGCGAGGCGCCCTGGCCGGACCGGATGCGCACCCTGCTGCGCACCCCGATGTCCGAGCGCCCCGCCTTCGAGCGCACCGCCCGCGACCTCCACCCCTCCGCCGCCCGCAACGTCCCGCGCATCCTCGACCTGACGCTCCGTATCGGCGAGCTGCTGCTGGCCAGCGGCGAGGCCGCCGAGGACGTCGAGGCCGCCATGCTCGGCATCGCCCACGCCTACCGGCTGGACCGCTGCGAGCCGCAGGTCACCTTCACCCTGATCGGCATCTCGCACCAGCCCTCGCTGGTCGAGCCGCCGGTCACCGCGGACCGCGTGGTGCGCCGCCGGACCTCCGACTACACCCGGCTCAACGCGGTGTACGAGCTGGTCGCCGACATCACGGCGGAGAAGGTCACCGTCAACGACGCCTACCGCCGGCTCGCCGTGATCCGCCGCAACCGGCACCCGTACCCGGCCTGGCTGCTCGCGCTGAACACCGGCCTGCTGGCCGGCGCGGCGACCTTCCTGGTCGGCGGGCGGATCGACGACAAGGCCTGGCTGGTCTTCGCCAGCGCCTTCATCGCGGCCGTCCTCGGGGACCGGCTGGCCTCGCTGATCGCCCGGCGCGGCCTGCCGGAGTTCTACCAGTTCGTGGCGGCCGCGATGCCCGCGGCGGCCTCCGGCATCATCCTCTCCTTCAACGACTGGGGCCTGCGCGGCTCGGTGGTGATCACCGGTGGACTGTTCGCGCTGCTCCCCGGCCGCGCCCTGGTCGCCGCCGTCCAGGACGGCCTGACCGGCTTCTACATCACCGCCGCCGCCCGCCTGCTCGAAGTGATCTACCTGGTGGCGGGCATCGTCATCGGCGTGATGCTGATCCTCTACCTCGGGGTCGGCTACAACGCGAAGCTCAAACCGGACGAGAGCCTGGTCGGGGTGAACTACCCGCCGGTCCAGATGATCGCCGCGCTGGTGCTGACGCTGGCCTTCGCGATGCTGCTGCAGACCGACCGCCGCACGCTCGCGCTGGTCACCCTCAACAGCGGCATCGGCTGGTCCAGCTACGGCGTGCTGGTCTACAACGCCGGCATCTCGCCGATCGTCGCCACCGGCGTGGCGGCCGGACTGGTCGGCCTCTTCGGCCAGCTGATGGCCCGCTACCGCAACGGCTCCGCGCTGCCGTACGTCACCGCGGCGATCGGTCCGCTGATGCCCGGTTCGGCGCTGTACCTCGGCATGCTCGCGTTCGCCCAGGGCCACTCCGGCGGCGGGCTGGTCCAGATCACCCGGGCCGCTGCGATCGCCATGGCGCTGGCGATCGGCGTGAACCTCGGGGGAGAGATCGCCCGGCTGTTCATGAAGCTGCCGGCCAGTGCCGAACTGCCCTCGCCGGCCCCGGCCGTGCCGCGGCGCGCGGCCAAGCGGACCCGCGGCTTCTGAACCGCCGCCGGCCCGGCCGGGAGTCGTTGCACCGGTGTTGGCCTCCGGGCCATGTCGCGTCAGGCAGGACGCAGGACCAGGAACGAAGGTAAGACCCATGACCACACTGCTGGACGGCTATCGCGACCACATCGTCGCCACGCACAAGCAACCGCTGTTCCTGCTGTTGGTCGGGTTCATCACCTCCTTCGTCTTCATCCGGTTCAGCGTGCGGATGATCAGGGCCAAGGTGCGCTGGTGGCCGGGCAACGTCACCCCGGGCGGGCTGCACATCCACCACATGGTGTTCGGCCTGGGCTTCCTGCTGGCCGGCGGCATCGGCGTGTTCGCGACGTACGGCGGCCGGCCCTGGATCGACGTCTTCGGGCTGCTGTTCGGGATCGGCTGCGGCCTGGTCCTGGACGAGTTCGCGCTGATCCTGCACCTCGACGACGTCTACTGGGGCGAGCAGGGCCGCAAGTCGGTGGACGCGGTGATCTTCGGCATCCTCTTCACCGGCCTGCTGCTCGTCGGCTACGTGCCGCTCGGCGCGGAGCCCAGCGGGGAGACCAGGTGGGGCCTGGTCACGGTGATCTCGGTGAACGCGGTGGCCATGGTGGTCACCCTGCTCAAGGGCAAGATGTGGACCGGTCTGCTCGGCATCATGGTGCCCGGCATCTCCTGGATCGGCGCGATCCGGCTGGCCCGCCCGAGCAGCCCGTGGGCGCGCTGGCGGTATGCCACCCGCCCGCGCCGGCGGGCCCGGGCGCTCCGGCGCGAGCGCCGGCTGCACCGGCGTGCGGACGTCGCCCGCACCTGGCTCTTCGACCTGATCGCCGGCGCCCCGGACAAGGTCCCGGCGAACCACCCGGCCGCCCACCGGGTCGCCGAGCGGATGGCCGCCCGGGCCACCGCCCACCTCGACGCGCACGCGGCCCGCGCCCTGGCCCGGCGCTCCGCCCGGCTGGCCGACCGCCGCTCGGCGGCCGCCGCCGGGGCGGGCGCCGCGCCGGCGGCCGGCGGCCACGGGTACCCGTCGGGACCGACCGGGCCCGCCGCGGCCGGACGCGAGCCCGGCGCCAAGGGCCAGGCCCAGCAGCGCCGGCGGACCGTCCGGGCCGGCCGCAGCCGCAGCTACGCCGCCCGCCCGACCGGCCTGGAGCCCCGGCCCGACCGCCACCCCCACCTCCGGACGCACACCCGCAGGATCCGGCGGTAGTCCGTCGGCCCGGTGCGCCCGGCCGGAGTTGAGGCCCGGTCGGATCGTCCGCCGGAGTCGGTGGGCGGCCGGAAGCGAGTGCCGGTCGGATCCGGTCGGATCATCCGACAGCTCACCCGCCCGGCCCGCGCGGGCTTCGGATGCGAAAGCCGCCCGGCCTGAGAACATGGCGATGCGTAACCGAATTGTCACGTGACGGACCGGTTTGCCCGGATGTTCCTCGTGCCCGGGCGGACCGGTCCGCGACCGTAGAAGGTCCGAGAGCTGAGAAGGGGATGTCCCGTGACGCGCAGGCTCCTGCCGACCCTGCTGTTCTCCCTCACCGCACTGTTCGGGCTGCTCCCCGCCGCCGTGGCCGCCCCGGTCGAGCCGGACGCGGCCACGGGCGCCTCCCCGGCCGGTGCCCCCGCGGCGCAGCCGTTCCCCTCGGCCGAGGAGGTCGCCCGTGCCCGGGCCGAGGCCGACCGCCGGGCCGCCCCGGTCGCCGCCGTCGAGGCCGGGCTCACCGCCGCCAAGGCCGAACTCGACCGGGTCGGCCGGGCCGCCGAGCAGGCCGTCGAGGTCTACAACGGCGCCCGGCTCGCCCTGGCCCGGGCCCGCGCCGAGGAGGCCTCGGCGAGCGGCCGGGCCGCCGCCGCCGAGACCGAGCGGGTCGCGGCCGCCGAGCAGGCCGCCCAGCTCGCCGCCGAAACGTACCGTCAGGGCACCTCGGCGGAGCTCTCCGCGATCAACGCCCTGTTCGGCGCCCACGGCCCGCGGGAGGCCGGCGACCAGGCCACGGTGGTCGGCGTGGCCGGCGAGCGCACCCGGCAGATCCTGGACACGGCGACCTCGACGGCGGCCGCCGCGAGCCGCGCCGCGGCCGAGGCCCGGGAGGCCACCGAGGCCGCCGCCCGGGCCGAGACCGAGGTGGCCGCGGCCCGGGAGCGGGCCCAGGCGCGGCTCGCCGGCCAGCAGAGCCGGCTGGTGGCCGTCGGCCGGCGGCGGGAACAGCTGCTGGCCGACCTCGCCGCAGCCCGCCACACCACCGTCGCGCTGGAGCGGCAGCGGCGCGAGGCGCTGGAGGCGATCGCCGCCCGCGAGGCCGAGGCCGCCGCCCGGGCCACCGCGGAGAAGGCGGCGGCGGAGAAGGCCGCCGCGGAGCAGGCTGCGGCGGAGGCCGCGGCCGACGAGGCGGCCCGCGCCGCGGCCGACGGGTCCGTCGCCTCCGCCGGGGGCGTCCCCGGCCCGCCGCCGGTCCGCCCGTGGTCCGCGGAGGGCGCGGCCGCCGCGGTCGCCTTCGCCCGGGCCGCGATCGGCCTGCCCTATATCTGGGGCGGCGAGGGCCCGGGCGGCTACGACTGCTCGGGGCTGACCATGACGGCCTGGCGCCAGGGCGGCCGGCAGCTCAACCACTTCGCCGCCGACCAGTACGCGCAGAGCACCCCGATCGGCTACCGCGAGCTGCGCCCCGGCGACCTGGTCTTCTGGACGGACACCGGCCGGGCCACCGACATCCACCACGTCGGCCTCTACATCGGCGACGACCAGATGATCGAGGCCCCGCGCCCCGGCATGCCCATCAAGCAGGCCAGTCTCTGGATCATGGGCACCCCGGACTTCTACGCCCGCCCGTAGCCGAGGCGGGCCGCAGGCGCCGCGCGGCCGCCGGCACCCGGCCGGCGGGCCGGCGCACCCGGCCGTCGGGCCTGCGGCGCCGGGCTGCGCACCGGCGCCGGTCGGTGCCGGATAAATGGGATGCCCGTCCTCGGGGGCCCGCCGTACCGTGGGCGAATGGGCAACGATGCGAACGGCGGGCCCCGTGACCCGGGGAGCGCCCGACTGACCGAAGGCACCGGCGAGGTCGAGATCCGGGCGATCGCCGAGGACGAGATCGAGCCGTGGGACAGGGCGCTGTCCCTGGGGTTCCTGCGCCCGCACGTGGAGAGCGCCGCCGACTACCGGCGCCTGCAGTGGCAGCCCGGCCGGCTGCTCGCGGCCGTCGACGACGGGCGCTTCGTCGCCACCTTCCGGAGCTTCGACGTCGAGCTGACCGTCCCCGGCGGGGCCGTCGTCCCGGCGGACGCCATCACCTCCGTCACCGTGAGCGCCACCCACCGCCGGCGCGGCCTGCTCCGCCGGATGATGTCGGCCGACCTCGCCGGCGCCCGCGCCCGCGGCACGGCCGTGGCGATCCTGATCGCCGCCGAGTACAACATCTACGGCCGGTTCGGCTTCGGCCCGGCCACCCGCGGCCACGGCTGGAACATCGACCTGCAACGCACCCGCGGCCTGCGGGCCGGCCTGCCCACCGTGCCGGGCGGGCGGATCGACTTCGCCACCATGGCCGAGATGCGCAAGCTCGGCCCCGAGCTGCACGACCGCTGGCGGCTCACCCAGCCCGGCGCGCTCGCCCGCGACGAGCTCTGGTGGAAGCGTCAGACCGGCGAGATCAAGGTGCCGGGCTTCGACTGGAAGGAGCCGTTCGCCGCCCTCCACCGGGATGCCGACGGCACCGTGACCGGCGCGGTGGTCTACAAGGTCGACGACAACTGGGACGGCAGCTACCCGAACTGCACGCTCACCGTCCTCGACTTCCTCGCCCTCGACCTGGCCACCGCCTGCGCGCTGTGGCAGTTCGTGTGCTCGGTCGACTGGGTGCGCAAGGTCGTGGTCGAGAACCTCGGCCCGGACGACCCGCTGCCGCTGCTGCTGGACGACCCGCGTGCCGCCACCCCGTACGTCGAGAACGCCGACTTCACGTGGGTGCGGGTGCTGGACGTCGAGGCCGCCTTCAACGCGCGGACGTACGGCGCGCCCGGCCGGGTCGTCCTGGAGGTGGAGGACCGCGAGGGCTGGGCGGCCGGCCGCTGGGCCGTCGAGGTGGCGCCCGACGGTACCGGCCGCTGCACCCGGACCACCGACGAGGCCGACCTCGCGCTGACCGTGTCCCAGCTCGGCGCGCTGTACCTGGGCGGGGAGACCGTCCCGCGGCTCGCCGCCGCGGGTCTGGTCACCGAGCTGCGCCCGGGCGCCGTCGCCGCCGCCGACCGGCTGCTGCGCACGCCGCTGGCCGGCTGGAACCCGGACGGTTTCTGAGCCCGCCTCGTCCGGGCCGACACCGCGTCGTCGTCGCTGCCGGTGGCCCCGGCCGGTCCGCCCGGCCGGGGCCCCGCCGTGTCCGGGCCGCCCCGGGCGCTACTTGACGGCGGTCTTGCCGATGGTGGGCAGGATGAAGTCCTGGATGAGGCCCTTGGCGTCCCGGACGATCGGCCGGAACACCCGGTAGCGCGAGAGGTTGATGACCCGTGCGGCCATGGGCGTCGACCGCCGGACGAACTCCCGCGTCCGCTCGGTGTCCGGGGTCCGGTCGAAGACCCAGTAGAGCACCACGACCATGAGGTGCAGCCAGAGCACGTCGGGCAGCAGCTCCACCAGCTCGGTGTCCAGCTTGGGCGCCAGCTCGGAGCCCTCCAGCACGTCGCGGAAGAGCTGCACGGCGGTGGCCCGGGCCGGGTGGGAGTCGTTGGAGAAGGGGCTCAGTGAGCTGCTCGGGTCGGCGGCGGTGCGGAAGAACTGCGCGGCGAACTCGTGGTACGGGGCCGCGGTGTCGAGCCAGGAGACCAGGGCGATCTCCAGCCGCTCCGCGAAGTCCCGGGTGTGCGCCATGCGGTTCCTGGCGTCCGCCGCGTGCTCGTACGTCATGCGGTCGTAGAACCCCTGGATCAGGAATTCCTTCGCGGAGAAGTAGTAGTAGGCGTTGCCGACGGAGACGCCCGCCTCGGCGGCGATGGCCCGCATGGTGGTCTTCTCGTAGCCGCGCTCCTGGAACAGCCGCATGGCCGTCTCCAGGATCAGGGCCCGGGTCTGCTCGCTCTTGTCCGTCTTCGGCTGGGCCCGGCCACCGGGCAGCTCGGACGCCGCGGGGGCGCCGGCCGCGGGGCCGTCGTTGCCGCTCGCCGCGGGCACGTCGCCGGACTTCGCCGGGCTCCGGCGGGGTTTCCGCCCGCCGCCCGCCGCCGGACGGCCCTGTGCTGCCTCCGGCGTGCCGTCCGGGCCGGTGGCCCCGCTCGTACCGTTCGTTCCGTTCGTCGCTGCCAGCTCGTCCACGCCCCGAGCCTAGTCGGACTCCTCAGCTCCAACCGGTGTCGGTGCGCGCGGTACCGGATGCCCCCTCCGCATCCGGTACCGCAGCGTCGCCCCCGTGCCTTTCGAACGCGTTCAAAAGCATGCCACGACTCTAGGGGGAGGGTTGAACATGTTCAAGCCAGGCCCTGTGGGAGGCTCGTCACATGAACGCCACCATTCGGCGCGGCAGCGCGCACGACGCCCAGGCCGTCGCGGGCCTCCACGCGCTCAGCTGGCGCACCTCCTACGCCGGCATCGTCCCGGAGCAGGCGCTCGGTGACGGGCTCTCCGAGGAGCGCCACGCGCTCTGGGAGCTGCGGCTGGCCGCCGATTACGGCGAACCGGCCAACACCCCGGAACTGCTGATCGCCGAACAGGCCGGCCGCGCCGTCGGCTTCGCCTACCTGGTGCCGCAGGCGGACGGGCGGGTCCTGCTGGACAACCTGCATGTCGAGCCCGGCCTCACCGGCGGCGGGATCGGCCGCGCGCTGTTGGGCGCGGCCCGCTCGCACGTCGCGCGGCAGCACCCCGGCGCGGACCTCTACCTGGAGGTGCTGCGCGACAACACCCGGGCGGTCGCGTTCTACGAGCGCGAGGGCGGCCTGCGCACGGCCGAGCAGGAGGGCGTCTTCCCCGGCGGGTTCGTGCTCCCCGAGTACGAGTACACCTGGGCGGCGGCCGACCGGGATCAGCCGACGTCGTAGACCGTCACCGGCACTCCCCGGCCCACCAGGCGGCTCGTCACCAGCGGCTCGACCAGCTCCCACCGCCCGCCGGCCAGACCGCAGCCGATCCGGGGCATGTGGACCGAGGCCCCGAGCCGGAGCGCCTCCTCGGCCAGGGTGGCCAGCGCGGTGTCGATCGCCTCGTAGCGCACCGGTGCACCGGTCGAACGGCCGGTCCGGATGCCGCGTTGGCCGATCAGGTTGGCCACCCAGACGTAGCGCTCGACCTGCACCAGCTGCACCGCGCCGAGGCCGAAGTCGTTCCGCGCGCGCTCCCGGTGCCAACGCCGGTACGCCGCCTCCGGCTCCGGCCAGCGCCGCGACACCGCGAGCACGAACCCCTTGCCCCAACCGCCCAGGTCGTTGCAGACGTGCGCGATCACCTTCACGCCCTTGCCCAGCGGTGTGGTGGCGTCTCCGCGCAGGTACTGCAGGGTCGCGGTCTCCATGCCGGGCAGGCTAGTGCGTCGCACTGACAAGCGGCTCGCAGTCGCTGACGCACTCAGGCTCCACCGGCGCCGGGCGCGGGGCCGCGGCCGGGGGCCGGAGGTGGCGGCGGCCCGCGAGGGCGATCAGCAGGGCGAGGGCGGCGGCGCCGGCCGGCAGGAGGTATCCGGTGCCCGGTGTGGCGTGCTCGGCCACCGCACCGCCAAGCGCCGCCCCGCCCGAGATGCCCACCACGATGCCGGAGACCGTCACCGCCATGCCTTCGTTCAACTGGCCCTGTGGCAGGAGGTCCTGCACCAGCGTCATGCCGGTGACCATGGTCGGTGCGGTGCCCGTACCGGCGGCGAACAGGGCCACCCCGAGCAGCACGAGCCCCGGGTCGCCCAGCCCGGTGCCGCCCGTGGCGGCGGCGAGCGGCAGCAGCAGGACCACGGCCATGGTTGCCATGCCGAGCAGGAACCGCGTCCCCGGCGCGCGGCGCGGGCGGCGCAGCCCGAAGGCCAGCCCGGCCGCGCACGAGCCGGCCGCGACCAGCCCCAGCAGGAGGCCTGCCAGCGGCTTCCGGCCGAGCGCGTCGGTGTAGGCCACCGTGGTCACCTCCATCGCCCCGAAGACGAGGCCGGTGGCGAGGAAGGTCAGCAGCAGTACCCGCAGACCGGGTACGCGCAGCGGCGAGCCGGGCCGGGCGGCGGCGCGGGCGGGGGCCGCGACCGGCGGCTCGGTCCGGCGCCGGCTCGCGAACAGCAGGGCGCCGGCGGTGCCGAGCGTTGCTGCGGTGACCAGTCCGGCCTCCGGGGCCACCGTGGTGCAGAGCAGCATCGCGAGCACCGGCCCGGTCGTGAAGCAGAGCTCGTCCAGCGCCTGCTCGAAGGAGTTGGCCAGGTGGCGCAGCTCCGGGTCGGCCCGGTACAGGTGCGCCCAGCGGGCCCGCGCCATCCCGCCGAGGTTCGGCGCCGCCGCGGCGGCCGCCCAGCAGGCGTAGAGCGTCCAGTCGGGTGCGCCGGCCCGGAGGCAGAGCAGCAGGCCGGTGATCGGCAGGGCGTTGTACAGCGCGGCCGGGACCGTGACGCGCGCCTGCCCGTGGCGGTCGACCAGCCGGCCGATCAGCGGCAGGCCGATCGCCCCGGTGGCCAGCCCGACCGCCGAGACAGTGCCCGCGAGCGCGTAGGAGCCGCGCCGTTCGGCGAGCAGCACCACCAGCGAGACGCCGGTCATCGACATGGCGAGCCGGCCGAGCAGCCCGGCCAGGGTGAAGGCGGCGGTGCCGGGCAGGGCGAAGAGCCGACGGTACGAGGACAGCATGGAACTCCGAGGAAGGGACCGGTGGGGTGTGATCCCAGCTTCGGACCGTCGCCCGGTGGCGGTCCAACACCTGTTCCGTGGCATCGACAACACAGTGTTGTTAATCTGCCGCCATGCCCGCCGACCTGCACCCCCGCCTGCTCCGCGGTTTCGCCATGACGGCCGAGACCCTGCACTTCGGCCGGGCCGCCGAGCGCCTGCACGTCGCCCAGCAGGCGCTCAGCCGGGACGTCCGGACGCTGGAGCGGCTGCTCGGCGACGCGCTCTTCACCCGGACCACCCGCAACGTCGAACTCACCCCGGCCGGGCAGCGGTTGCTGCCGAAGGTCCGGCAACTGCTGGCGCTGCACGACGAGATCGTGGCCGGCGAGGCGGCGAGGCCCCTGCTGATGGACCTCAACAGCGACCTCAGCGGGCCGGACCTGACCGGTGACCGGGTGCTCGAACGGGCCCGGGCCGCCTGGCCGGAGGGGGAGCTGCTGGCCCGCTTCCACGGCGGGCTCGCGGCGGCCGCCGCCGCCCTGGTGGGCCACCGGCTGGACGTCTCGTTCGGCCGCTTCGCCGGTCTCGCGGCCGGCCTGCAGGCCCAACTGGTCCAGGTGCCGGTCCGGTTGGAGCGGGTGTCGGTGATGATGACGTCCGACCACCCGTTGGCCGACCGCCCGGTGCTGCGGCTCGCGGACCTGGTCGGCCACCCGGTCGACATCTGTGCCGGCAATCCGGCCACCACCGAGTGGGCGGACCTCGGTGTCCGGCTGCTGCGCGAGCACGGCCTGGTGCCGGCCGCACCGCACGTGCCGCCGGTCGGGGTGGACGAGACCGTCCGCTACATGGCCCGGCACCGCGATCCGATGCTGACCACCGTGGGCGGGCTGGTGATGCCCGGGGTGGTGAACCTGCCGCTGGTGGAGCCGGTGCCGCTGACCCTGCTCAGCCTGGTGCACCGGCCGGACCTGCGTCACCCCGGGCTGGCCGCGCTGGTGACGGCCGCCGCCGAACTCGGCGCGGAGGAGCGCTGGTTGCGGCGTCCGGCGGGCAGCTGGCTGCCCGCGGCCGACGCCGCGCTGCTGGCGCGTTAGCCGCTCGGCGGTCGGGCGGTCGGGCGGTCGGGCGGTCGGGGCCTCGGGCCGGCCTGGGGCCGGTCGGACGGCCTGCGGCGGCTCGGACCGGCGCACGGGAGGGCTGTTGGCGCCGTCGGCGCGGAATGGCCGGGCGCACTGGCGCTGTTGTGGCCGGAAGCGACCCCGCCCCTGCCGCTCGGGGGTCGGCAGGGGCGGGGCGTGTGCGGGGCGGTCGTGGTGCGGACCGCCGGGGCACCGGGTGGGCCGGTGCCCGGTGTGCCGGGGGCAGTCGTGGTCGGCCGGTTCAGGCCGCCCGGACGGCGGAGATGTCGAAGCTGAGCTTGACCTTCTCGCCGATCAGCACGCCGCCGGTCTCCAGGGCGGCGTTGTAGGTGAGGCCCCAGTCGGTGCGGTCCAGCACGGCCGTGCCCTCGAAGCCGACCCGCTCGGCGCCGTAGGCGTCGGTGGCGCTGCCGGTGTAGTCGAGGTCGAGGACGATCGGACGGGTGGTGTCCTTGATGGTCAGCTCACCGGTCATCCGGTAGGTGTCGCCGCGCAGTCGCTCCGCGGAAGTGCTGCGGAAGCGGATCTCCGGGTAGGTCTCGGCGGCGAAGAAGTCGCCGGTGCGCAGGTGCTCGTCGCGCTGGGCCTGGTTGGTGTCGACGCTCGCGACCTTGATCACCAGCTCGGCGCTGGAGTTGCCCGGCTCGGCGCCGTCCAGGCTCAGCTTGCCGTCGTACTCGGTGAAGCGGCCCTTGACGTTGGTGACCATCGCGTGGCGCACCGAGAAACCGACCTCGCTGTGGGTGGTGTCGATGGCCCAGTCGCCGGAGAGGTGGGCCAGGTCGGGCCCGGCGGGCGCCTCGGCGACGACGGTGGTGGCGGTCGCGGCGGTCTTGGTGCGGTTGAACAGGCCCATGGCTCCTCCTCGGGTTCGAAGCCGATTGTTTAGGCTTCAACTTGTTGGCTCCACTGTAGGACGGTTTCGTTCAAAGTTCAACCACAACTTCGGGGCAGTCCCGAAAGCCGCCCGGGCGGCGGACCGGGGCCCGGGTACCGTCGAGCCCGGTCCGGCCGCCCGGCTTGACCCTCGACCTGGTCGAGGCCCCAAGGTTCCGGCATGGAGAGCGGCCTGCGCAGCATCGGTGAACTGGCCCGCGACAGCGGCCTCGGCGTCAGCGCGCTGCGGTTCTACGACGGCGCCGGCGTCCTCGGCCCCGCCTGGGTCGATCCGCGCACCGGCTACCGCTGGTACGGGGCCGACCAGCTGGCCGACGCCCGGCTGCTCTGCCGGCTGCGGCGGGTGGGCCTGCCGCTGGCCGACATCCGGGCCGTGCTGGGCGCGGCGCCGGGCTCCGGGGCCGCCCACCGGGTGGTCGACGCGCACCTGCGCCGGCTGGAGGACGGCCTCGCCGATGCCCGCCGGGAGCTCTCCCTGATCCGCGACCTGATCGACCAGAGGGAGAACCCGATGACCGCCGCCTCCACCGCGTACGACCTCACCGTTCCGGCTCGCGAGCTGGCCGCCGCCCTGGACGCCGTCCGCTTCGCGGTCTCCGCCGACCCCGAACTGCCCATGCTCTCGGGGGTGCTGTTCGACCTCGACGGCGGTCTGCTGCGGCTGGTCGCCACCGACCGGTACCGGCTGGCGCTGGCCGAGGTGCCGGTGCCGGGCGAGCGGTCGACGGAGGCGTCGGTCGCCGCGATCGTGCCGACCGCGCTGGTCGACGCGCTCCGCGCGCTGCTCGGCTCGGGCGGCGACCAGGCCCGGCTGACGCTGGGCGACGGCCTGGTCCGGGCCGAGACCGGAGGCCACCGGATCGAGGGTGCGGCGCTCGGCCACGACTACCCGGACTACCGCTCGCTGGTCCGGCTCGACCCGGTCCACCGCGCCGGTGTGCCCGCCGCCGACCTGCGCGAGGCCGTCGAGTCCGGCGTCACCCGCACCCTGCCCTCGGGCCCGCACGGCACCGCCTGCGAGGCCACCGTGCTCGCCTTCGACCCGGACGGCCGGCTCACCGTCGCCGCCGAGGCCGCCGAGCCGGCCCCGGGCGGCCTCCGGGTGGCGGTCAACCGCGACTTCCTCCTGGACGCCGTCCGGGCCGGCGGCCCCGAGCAGCTCGTCCTGGAGGTGGGCGGTCCGATCGCCCCGCTGGCCGTGCGGACGGAGGGGCGGGCCGGCACCTTCTCGATCCTGATGCCGATCCGCGTCCCGGACGGTGTGTGATCACACAGCAGTCGCCGCCCCGGCGGGCGGAGTGTCCGCCCTGCTCGCCGGGTTCTGGCCCCGCATCACCGAAGCGCCGGACGGTCAGGCCCGGCCCGCACCCGTCGCTGCGTCGAACAGCGGCCGGCCGTCGGCCTCCGCGCTGCCGCGCTCCGGCACCTCCAGCCCCTGCGCCCGTGCCTCGTCGAGCAACTGCCGGACCGCGCCGGGAAGGTGCAGGTTGAGCACCCCGTCCCGGTCGTCGGCCACCTGCCCGGAGTGCAGGAAGCCGTCGGGGACGAACCGCCCGGGCCCGGGGCGGAACACGATCCGCAGCGCCCCCCCCGCCCTCCCGGTGCACCGTGAGCACCTCCCGGCAGTCGGGGTGCCGGTGGTGAACCGACCAGAGCCGGACGTCCCCGTCGATCACCATCCGCCGCAACCGCCGCTTGCTCCCCATCCCCCGGACGCTACCCGGCCGCCCCGTTCCCCGCGCTGCGCCGCCCCGTTCCCCGCGCCGGCCCGCCCCGGTCACGCCGCGGTCGACCGCCCGCCGCCGCGTGTTTGCTGCTGCTAGCGGCGTGCTTGCTTTTGCAAGCAGCGTGGTGCAGGGTGGTCGCATGGCCTCACTGAACGTCGGCTCGCTGGGCGAGTACATCCGCGAGCAGCGTCGCAACGCGCAGTACTCGTTGCGGCAGTTGGCGGAGGCCGCCGGCGTGTCCAACCCCTACCTCAGCCAGATCGAGCGGGGGCTGCGCAAGCCGAGCGCGGAGATCCTCCAGCAGATCGCCAAGGCGCTGCGGATCTCGGCGGAGACGCTGTACGTCCAGGCCGGGATCCTGGAGGAGCGGCGGGGCGAGGGCCTGGAACTGCGGGCCTCGATCCTGGCCGATCCGCTGATCAATGAGCAGCAGAAGCAGGCGCTGCTCGCGGTCTACGACGCCTTCCTCAAGGAGAACGCCGCCCGCAAGGACTCGGACGCGGCGCCCGACGACCACGCCGACGGCGGCCCGGAGGCCGCCGGCCCGGCAACCTAGACCACGGGAGACCGGCCATGCCGATGGCGGACGACATCAAGAAGACCCTGAGCGACCCGACCCCGCTCTACGCCCTCGCCGGTGCGGGCGACCTCGCCTACGAGAAGCTGCGCGAGGTGCCGGGCAAGGTCGAGGCGCTGGCCGCGGACCGCAAGGGCACGCAGGAGAAGGCCGCGGCCCGGCTCCAGGAGGCGCAGACCCTGCTGGTCGAGGCTCAGGCCAAGGTCGCCGACAGCGTGACCACCCTGCCCGCCGACCTCAAGGAGCTGCAGGAGAAGGCGCAGTCCTTCGCCCTCCAGCAGGTCGGCCGGGCGGTCGACCTGGCGGTGAAGGCCAAGGAGGCCTACGACGAGCTCGCCGAGCGCGGCCGGGGCGTCGTCGACCGGGGCCGTCCCGGTGGCGCGGTGGAGTCCGCCGAGACCGAGCGGGTCGACGTCGAGCTGGTCGCGGACGAGCCGGTCGAAGCCGAGCTGGTCGAGGACCCGGCCGGGGACGACGCGGCGGCCGACGAGCAGCCGGCCGCGAAGAAGTCCGCCAAGGGCCGGAAGTCCGCCGAGTAGTACCCGCCCACTGCGCCGCGGTCGGGGTTGGACCCGGGCCGACCGGGGCACATCTGGTGACCCCGGAACGTTGACACCGTGGCGGGCGGATCGCCGTGCCACGATGGGTGGCAGCCGGGACACCGAGCCGAGACGCAGAGGAGGCCGCGATGGGCGGAGTGGGCCAGGTGCTGGTCCTGGACTACTTGAACCCGTTCTGGTGGCTGGCCGTGGCCATCCTGGGGTTCAAGCTGTTCGCGCTGGTCGACGCGGCCACCCGCCGCGAGGACGCCTACCGGGCGGCGGACAAGAAGACCAAGGGGTTCTGGCTGGCGCTCCTCGGGATCGCGTTCGGCCTGGACCTGCTGTTCGGCCTGGGCTTCCTGACACTGGCGGGCCTGGTCGCGGCCATCGTCTACATGGTGGACGTGCGCCCGGCGATCCGGGCGCTGACCAACCGGGGCGGCCGCAACGACCGGAACATGGGCCCCTACGGCCCCTGGTAGACCGGCCGGGCCGATCGGCGCCGGACCATCGGCTGCCGACCGTCGGCGCTGGCGCCGGACCATCGGCGCCGAGCCGATTCGCGCCGGACATGATCGAAGGGGTGAGCCCCGGTACTCGCGGGACCGATCCGCGAGCACCGGGGCTCACCCCTTTCCGCTCTCCGCGTCAGCCCAGGATCAGCTGCACCGGGTTGCGTTCCAGCAGCAGCACGGCGACGTCGTCGGCCAGCGCGCCGCCGTTCAGCTCCTCGACCTCGGCGATCGCGCTGTCCACGAGCCGGCCCCTGGTCAGCCCGGCGGCCAGGTGGTCGCCGATGAGGTCCGCCAGCCCGTCCTGACCCAGCCGGCGCGACCCGGCGCCGACGCGGCCCTCGATCAGGCCGTCGGTGTAGAGCAGCAGCCGCCAGCCGGGGTGCAGTTCGAGCCGGTGCGCGGGCCAGACGGCGTCGCAGTCGTCGCAGGGGAGGAGGCCGAGCGCCGGTCCGGCCAGGTCGGCCGGCAGCATGACCGGCCTGTGGTCCGAGCCGAGCAGCAGGGGTGCGGGGTGGCCCGCCAGGTAGAGCCGGGCGGTCTCGACGGCGCCGAGCTCGTCGAGCCGGCCGGTTGCCCCGCGGGGCTCGATGACCAGCATGCAGAGCGTCGCGAAGATCTCGTCGCTGCGCCGCTCGTGCTCCAGGACGTGCTGGAGGGTGGTGAGCAGGGCCTCGCCGGTGAGCCCGGCGAAGACCAGGGTGCGCCACGCTATCCGGAGCGCCACCCCGAGCGCGGCCTCGTCCGGGCCGTGTCCGCAGACGTCGCCGATCACCACGTGAACGGTGCCGTCGTCGGTGCGCACGGCGTCGTAGAAGTCGCCGCCGAGCAGGGCGCGGCGGCGGCCGGGGCGGTAGCGCCGGGTGAAGGAGAGCCCGGCGCCGTCCAGCAGCGGGGTGGGCAGCAGATGGCGCTGCAGGCGGGCGTTCTCCTGCCCGCGGAGCTCGGCCTCGACCAGCCTGCGCTGGGACTCGTCGGCGCGCTTGCGCTCGACCGCGTAGCGCAGGGCGCGGGCCAGTAGCGGGCCGTCCGTCTCGTGCTTGATCAGGAAGTCCTGGGCTCCGGCGGCCACGGCGGCGGCGCCCAGCTCGGCGCCGGCGGCGTCGGTGAGGACCACGACGGCGGTGTGCGGCGCGCGGCGGAGCAGTTCGTGCAGGCCCTCCAGGCCGTCGGAGGCGTCGGAGGGGTGCGGCAGGTCGGCCGGGGCGGCGAGGTCGAGCAGGACGCAGCTGAAGTCGGTGCTGCGCGGCCGGCCGCGCCGGGCTGCGGCGGAGGCGGGCGCCAGCAGTTCGGAGGCCTGCTCCAGGCCACGGGCCCAGTGGATCTCGATGGGGGCGCCGCTGTCGGCCACCGCAGCCTTGAGGAGCTGGGCGTCGGAGGCGTCGTCCTCGATCACCAGCAGCTTGAGCGGTGCGGCGGAGGGGGCGGTGCGGGAGTCGCGGACGGCGGCCGAGGCGTCGGACCGGGGGTGGGGTATCGGGGTGGGCGCCGTGGCCGGAGCGGCGGACCGGTCGCCGGCGGACCGGGTGCGGGCACGGTCGGCGAGGGCGCCGTCGACGGCGCCCGGCAGGTCTGCGGCACCAGGTGCCCGCCCGTCTCCCGTTGCGGGCATCGGCTGATCCTCCCTTTCCCCGCATGCGTAACGGTCGGCGATCGTCCGCAGTGCCCGCCTGGCACCCTGCGTCGGGGAACTTCTCGCGACCATAACGTGATCTCCGGGGATTTCTCTGGCCGACCGGCGGCGTTGTGGCTATTGCCACGCCGGCGGGTGGTGTGGTGGACGGGACGGGAACGGCGGTCGGGGCCCGGCACGGGCGGGGTCCGGACCGACAGGAAGGGCGGAGATAGTGGCGACGCGGATCACCCTGGTCGAGGGTGACATCACGGAACAGCAGGTGGACGCGGTGGTGAACGCCGCCAACTCCTCTCTTCTGGGCGGTGGTGGCGTGGACGGTGCGATCCACCGCAAGGGCGGGCCGCAGATCCTGGAGGAGTGCCGCAGGCTCCGGGCCTCGCACTGGGGGCGTGGTCTGCCCACCGGGCAGGCGGTGGCGACCACGGCCGGGTGGCTTCCGGCCCGCTGGGTGGTGCACACCGTGGGGCCGGTCTACTGGGAGGACGCGTACGAGGACAGGGCGGAGCAGCTGGCCTCCTGCTACCGCGAGTCGCTCCGGGTGGCGGCGGAGCTGGGCGCGCGCACGGTGGCCTTCCCGGCCGTGTCGGCCGGGGTGTTCGGGTGGCCGCTGGAGGACGCGGCCCGGATCGCGCTCGGCACCGTCGCGGCGGCGGTCGCCGGGCCGGCCCGAGAGCTGACGGAGGTGCGGTTCGTGCTGTTCGGTGCGGTGGCGTACGGGACGTTCGAGCAGGTGTGGCGGGGGATGGGGGCCGAGGGGGAGGGGCAGCGGGAGCAGGACTGAGGGCGCGGATCGGGACGCCCCCATGGTGGCGTGACGAGGCGTCAACACGCCAGAGATATTCGATAACTCGTTCGAGTGAATCCCGGGGATCGTTCACCTGGTCTGCGAAGGCGGGGTGAGCGCAGGGACGATCTGCCGGGCCGGGTCGCGCGCCCCTAAGGGGCGAGCGCCGTCCAGGGAACGGTGACCTCGCCCTGCCGCCACCGGCCGCGCGCGTCCACCAGCGGCCAGGACCCCGCCAGCGCGGTGCAGGCCGCGACCCAGCGCTGCCGGGCTCCGAACGCCCCGTAGGGGGCGGCCGCGGCCCAGGCCCGGTCGAAGTCGGCGAGGAAGGCGTGCACCGGCCGGCCCGGCACGTTGTGGTGGATCAGCGCCTTGGGCAGTCGTTCGGCCAGGTCGGAGGGCTGCCCGAGGCCGCCGAGGCGGGCCGCGAAGGTGACCGTCCGGGGGCCTTCGGGGCCGAGCGCGACCCAGACGTGCCGGCGCCCGATCTCGTCGCAGGTCCCCTCGACCAGCAGCCCGTTCGGCGCCAGCCGGTCGCAGAGCCGCTCCCAGACCGCCGCCACCGCGGTCTCCTCGTACTGCCGCAGCACATTGGCGGCGCGGATCAGCTGGGCGGGGGCGCCGCCGTCCAGCGGCACCTCGAAACCGCCGCGCCGGAACGAGAGCAGCGGCGGATCGGCGTACGGCACGGCGGCGGCGACCCGCTCCGGCTCGATCTCGATCCCGACCACCCGGACGTCCGGCCGCACCGACCGCAGCCGCCCGGCCAGCTCGACCGCCGTCCACGGCGCGGCGCCGTAGCCGAGGTCGACGGCCACCGGCGGCCGGTCGGCCGAGCGCAGCACCGGGCCGAGCGTGTGGGCGATCCAGCGGTCCATCCGGCGCAGCCGGTTGGTGTTGGTGGTGCCGCGGGTCACGGTGCCGACCGGTCGGCCCACCCGCCCGCGGGCAGGCGCGGTCGAGGAGTCGAAGGTGGCGGCCATGCCCAGAAGCGTACGCGGCCGCGCGGACCGCCCGGGCGGCCGTTCCGTCCCGCCCGACCGGGCCCGCCCGCCCCGGCTCCGCGCCCGCCGGGCGCCCGCGCGACCGGGGCCGCGGGCCCGCCCACCGGCCCCGGGGTGCGGCCGACCACCGCCGTGGGCCATCTCATCGCCCGGGACGGGAATGCCGGTCGATGACCGCGTGGTTGGCACACTGGTGGTGATGTGCGCCCGGACGGGGCGTGCGGACACCGCGGTGCGGCGATGCGGCGTGAGCGGCAGCGGCACACCGGACAGCAGGCAGCGCAGCAGGACAGCAGGGCAGCGGGCAGCGCTGCAGAGACGGGCAGCACAGAGGAGGCTTCAGCCAGGTGATCCAGCACCCCGTCCGTTCGGTACGCCGTGCCCAGCCGGCCGCGCCCGTGCGCGGCCGGCTCCAGTCGCTGGTGGCGGGCCGCCAGCGCAGGCCGCGCCGGATAGCCATGCTCAGCGTCCACACCTCCCCGCTGCACCAGCCCGGCACCGGTGACGCCGGCGGCATGAACGTCTACATCGTCGAGCTGGCCAAGCGCCTCGCCGCGCTCGACATCGAGGTCGAGATCTTCACCCGGGCGATCTGCTCGGACGACGCGCCCGCCGTCGAGCTGGCCCCCGGCGTCCTGGTCCGCCACGTGACGGCCGGCCCCTACGAGGGGCTGGTCAAGGAGGACCTCCCGGCCCAGCTCTGCGCCTTCACCCACGGCGTGCTCCGCACCGAGGCCGGCCACCGCCCCGGCCACTACGACCTGGTGCACTCGCACTACTGGCTGTCCGGCCAGGTCGGCTGGCTCGCCGCCCAGCGCTGGGGCGTGCCGCTGGTGCACACGATGCACACCATGGCGAAGGTCAAGAACGCCGCGCTGGCCGAGGGCGACACCCCCGAGCCGGCCGCCCGGGTGATCGGCGAGACGCAGGTGGTCGAGGCCGCCGACCGGCTGATCGCCAACACCACCGAGGAGGCCGCCGAGCTGGCCCGCCACTACGCGGCCCGGCCGGACCAGCTGGCCGTCGTCCACCCGGGCGTCAACCTGGACGTCTTCCGCCCGGCCGCCCCCGCCGCGCGCGCCGCGGCCCGGTCGGCGCTCGGCCTGCCGGCGGACGCCGCGGTGCTGCTCTTCGCCGGCCGGATCCAGCCGCTGAAGGCGCCGGACGTGCTGCTGCGCGCCGTCGCGGTGCTGCTGGAGCGCCGGCCCGAGCTGCGCGAACGGCTGGTGGTGCCGGTGGTCGGCGGCCCGTCCGGCACCGGCCTGGCGAAGCCGGAGAGCCTGCACAAGCTCGCCGCCCAGCTGGGCATCTGCGACGTGGTCCGGTTCCACCCGCCGGTGGGCCAGGCCCGGCTGGCGGACTGGTACCGCGCGGCGACGGCGCTGGTGATGCCCTCGTACAGCGAGTCCTTCGGACTGGTCGCGCTGGAGGCGCAGGCCTGCGGCACGCCGGTGGTGGCGGCCGCGGTCGGCGGGCTGCCGGTCGCGGTCCGCGACGGCGTGACCGGCACGCTGGTCGACGGCCACGACCCGGTGGCCTGGTCCCTCGCGCTGGAGCCGTACGTCACCGATCCGGGCCTGGTCGTCGAGCGGGGTGCGGCGGCGGCCCGGCACGCGGCGGCCTTCGGCTGGGACACCGCCGCGGCGACCACCGCCGAGGTGTACGCGGGCAGCCTCGCCCGCCCGGCCGGCCTGCGCACCGGCTCCCTCCGCCGCCTGGTCTGACCCGCACCGGGGCCCGGCCGGTCGCGGACCGCGCCGGGGGCCGGACTGTTGGCTCGACGCCGGGCCCCGGCTTCCGGTGCCCGGCTTCGGGTGCCCGGCGGACGCGCCCGCGGCCGGGCCGGGTCCGCTGCTGCGCGCCACCGGTACCGCCGAGTAACGTCACCCCCATGGCAATCCGCACCAAGGACGAGGCCCTGGCCCTCCTGCGCACCGCCCTGGACGACGCCGGGGTGGCCTGGGAGCCGGCCACCGCCGACCCGTACACGCTGGTGGCGACCCTCCCGGGCACCCGCAAGCTGAGCACCACCTGCGCCCTGCGGGTCGGCGACCACACCCTGTCGGTGAACGCCTTCGTGATCCGCCGCCCCGACGAGAACCACGAGGCGGTCTACCGCTGGCTGCTGGAGCGCAACACCCGGCTGTACGGCGTCGCCTACGCGATCGACAGGCTCGGTGACGTCTACCTGGCCGGTCGCCTGCCGCTGGAGGCGCTCACCCCGGACGCCGTCGACCGGCTGCTCGGGACGGTGCTGGACAACGCCGACGAGCCGTTCAACACCCTGCTGGAGCTGGGCTTCGCGTCCGCCATCCGCCGTGAGTGGGAGTGGCGGACCAAGCGCGGCGAGTCCACCCGCAACCTGTCCGCCTTCTCCCACCTGGCCGCTGCGGGCGGCCCGGTGGTGGCTCAGGGCGCCGACTCCGCGGC
This sequence comes from Kitasatospora sp. NPDC090091, assembly GCF_044747365.1. Taxonomy (NCBI): domain Bacteria; kingdom Bacillati; phylum Actinomycetota; class Actinomycetes; order Kitasatosporales; family Streptomycetaceae; genus Kitasatospora; species Kitasatospora sp. NPDC090091. The sequence continues at coordinate 213,144 of NZ_JBIVDY010000009.1, read as the reverse complement.
TCCGGCCGCCGAGTAGCGGCCCGCCCGGCCGGGGCCGGGGCAGTACCCGGTCAGGACCTGGCCGGGGCCCGCTCCGGCCCGGCGTCCGCCGGCTCCGCGGCGCCGACCGGCGCCCCGGTCTTCGGCACCGCGTCCGCCCCCGCCGCCGGCTCCACCCCCGCGGCTTCCGCCGCTTCCGTGGCTGCGCCGGGCTGCCGGCCGAGCAGCGCGTACCCGGCCGCCGCCACGGTGCCGCAGACCGCGCACGCGCCCCACACCACTGCCCCGCCGGCCCGTTCCAGCAGGACCCCGCCGAAGGCCGGTCCGAGGAACGAGGCGAGCGACCACGAGAGCGAGTAGACGCCCTGGTAGCGGCCGCGGGCGTGGGTCGGCGACAGCTCGGCGACCAGGCCCATCATGGTCGGCGCGTTGAGGATCTCGCCGATCGTCCAGACCGCGACGGTGAAGGCGAAGAACCACGCCGAGGAACCGGCCAGCGCGGTCAGCCCGAAGCCCCACCCGATGAAGAGCGCGCTGGCGATCAGCAGCGCAGTCCGGCTGCGGCCCTCCATCCACTGGCTGAGCGGGATCTGCAGCACCACGATCAGCAGGCCGTTGAGGCCGATCACCAGGCCGTACTCGGTGGAGCTGATCCCCGCCCGGCCCATGTCCACGGCGAGCGTGGTGCTGCCCTGCTGGGCGACCAGGGCGAGCAGCAGGTTGAGGCCCACCACCGCCATGAAGCGGGCGTCGGCGAACACCGTGCCGAGGCCGATCGACGGCTCCCCGGCCCGGGCGGCCGGGGCGTCCGGCTTGGTCTCGGGGATCCGGACGAAGATCACCACGGCGCAGACGAGCGTGGAGAGCGCGTCCAGCAGGAAGAGCGTGAGGTAGCCCCGGGTGGCGATCAGGCCGGCGACGGCCGCCGAGAGCCCGAAGCCGATGTTGATCGCCCAGTAGTTCAGCGAGTAGGCGCGGACCCGGTCCGCCGCGGGCACGATGTCCGCGATGATCGCCGAGGTGGCCGGCCGGGTCGCGTTGTTGCAGAGGCCGACCAGGAAGGCCACCACGGCGATCGCCACCGGGCCGTCGGCGAAGCCGAGCACCGCGGTGAACAGGGCCGTGCCCAGCTGGGCCGTGACCAGCGTCGGCCGCCGCCCGATCCGGTCGGTCAGCACCCCGGCGCCGATCGAAGCGATCGCCGAGCCGAGGCCGAACAGTGAGGCGACCAGGCCCGCGTACGAGGCCGAGTACCCGCGGTCGGCGGTCAGGTAGAGCGCGAGGAAGGTGACGACGAACCCGCCCAGGCGGTTGATGAGCGTCGACGTCCAGAGCCACCAGAACTGGCGCGGCAGCCCGCTCACGGCCTCGACCACTGCTCTTCGGACACCGGCGGGGACGGGCAGCACGGGCATGTGGGGGCTCCCTGGGCAGCAGGTGTCCGCTGGACGGCAGGCCGCGTCCGCCCAGCGGTTGGGTAAGTGGTGCAATGGCGATGCGTACATTACACAGCCAGGTGGGGGCCCACCAGCGGTTTTCGGGGCTCCACTAAGCTGGGGGCCATGGCTGACACGACGTACCGACTCATCCTGCTCCGCCACGGCGAGAGCCAGTGGAACCAGAAGAACCTGTTCACCGGTTGGGTCGACGTCGACCTCAACGAGAAGGGCGAGAAGGAGGCCGCCCGCGGCGGCGAGCTCCTCGCCGCCGAGGGCCTGTTCCCCGACGTTGTGCACACCTCGCTGCTGCGCCGCGCGATCCGCACCTCGCAGATCGCCCTGGACAAGGCCGACCGCCACTGGATCCCGGTCAGCCGCAGCTGGCGTCTGAACGAGCGGCACTACGGCGCTCTGCAGGGCAAGGACAAGGCCCAGACCCTGGCCGAGTTCGGCGAGGAGCAGTTCCAGCTCTGGCGCCGCTCCTACGACACCCCGCCGCCGGCGCTGGCCGACGACGCCGAGTACTCGCAGGCCGGCGACGCCCGCTACGCGGACATCCCGAGCGAGCTGCGCCCGCGCACCGAGTGCCTGAAGGACGTCGTCGACCGGATGCTCCCGTACTGGTACGACGCCATCGTCCCGGACCTCGCCGCCGGCCGTACCGTCCTGGTCACCGCCCACGGCAACAGCCTGCGCGCGCTGGTCAAGCACCTCGACGGCATTTCCGACGAGGCCATCGCCGGCCTCAACATCCCGACCGGCATCCCGCTGCTCTACGAGCTGGACGCCGACTTCAAGCCGGTCGCCAAGGGTGGCCGCTACCTCGACCCGGAGGCCGCCGCGGCCGCCATCGAGGCGGTCAAGAACCAGGGCAAGAAGTAAGCCCGAAGGCGAGACGGCCCCACTCTCCGCATCGGCGGGGAATGGGGCCTTCGTCGTTCAACTCCGCTGTGCGGCAAGGATGTTCGCGCTCGCAGGAGTGGTTCAGACCATTGACGGCCGCCGGTGGCGGCTCCTACCGTGTGAGCACCGACCCGGCGCAGGCATGCCGGCGATCTCCCCTCGGATCGATCCGGCCGCCGCACCCCCACGCGCGCGCGTCTGTGCCCGGCGCACTCTCCATCCACCCCCACGGAGGAGCACCATGCGCACACGTCACATCGTCGGAGCAGTGGCGGCGGCGGTCGCCGTCCCGCTCACGCTCGCCCTGCCGGCGCAGTCCCACGGCTACATCTCGACCCCGCCCAGCCGGGCCGCTCTCTGCGCCGCCGGAACGGTCGCCGACTGCGGTGAGATCCGCTGGGAGCCGCAGAGCGTCGAGGGGCCGAAGGGCTTCCCGGGCAGAGGGCCGGCCGACGGCGCCATCTGCGCCGGCGGCAACAGCCGGTTCGCCGAACTGGACGACCCGCGCGGTGGCGGCTGGCCCACCACCAAGGTGTCGGCCGGCCAGCGGCTGACCTTCACCTGGAAGTTCACCGCCCGGCACGCCACCACGAACTTCAAGTACTACCTGACCAAGCCCGGCTACGACGCCGCCCAGAAGGTCACCCGGGCCAACCTGGAACTCACGCCGTTCCTGACCGTCCCCTACAACGGTGCCCAGGTGCCGAGCACGCTCAGCCACACGGCGACCGTCCCCGGCGGCCGGACCGGGCACCAGGTGGTCGTCGCGGTCTGGGAGATCGCGGACACCGGCAACGCCTTCTACTCCTGCACCGACGTCCGGTTCTGATCAGACCTCGCTCCGAAGGTGTCCGGTGCCGAGTGGTGCCGGGCCGGTCGGCCTACGGGCAGACCGGGGTGCACGACCGTCTCCCACGGCGGCCGTGCACCACGGAGCTCGTCGGGTGCCTGGCCTCAGTGCCCGCAGCAGCCGCCGTCGGCGCCGCCGCACTGGCAGGGTGCGCCGGACTGGCAGCCGCAGCCGCAGCCCGGACCGCAGCCGCAGCCGGCGGCGAGGACGGGCAGCAGCTTCGGGGCGATCGGCTCGACGGTGTCGGTGGCCGGTGCCGGTCGAGTCGGGTTTGCCTTCATCGCGCTGGACCCTCCCTTGTGACGGGCACACGTCGGTGCCCACGTCATCGAGTGAAGCCGCCGATCGGAGGGAGCGTCAACGGGCGCGCAGTGGTGGGGTGTCGGGGTTGGCGTGCGCCCCCACCACCCCGGTGTGAGGTTTACTCACCCCTCGGGGTGAGCACCTCCGCGCAGAAGCCCGGCGCGGGACCGAGCCCCGGCGCGAGCCCCGGAATCGAGACCGCTATCGAGCCCCGGCAGGGAGCCCCTGCGGCACCGGCCCCCGGGGCACAGCCGGGGGCCGGCCGCCGCGTACGGCGCCCGGCCCCGCGGCCGTACCGCGGTCAGTCGCGGACGGACTCGGCCGCCTCGGTGGCGGCCACGAACTCGGCGACGTGCTCGCCGGTCACCAGGTACACCACGCGCTTGGCCACCGAGACCGCGTGGTCGGCGAAACGCTCGTAGTAGCGGCCGACCAGCGTGACGTCCACGGCCGTCTCGATGCCGTGGTGCCACCGCTCGTCGATCAGGTGGGCGAAGAGCTCCCGGTGCAGCGCGTCGATCGCGTCGTCGTCCTGCTCCAGCTCCAGCGCCTTGTCGACGTCCTTGGTGGCGATCACCAGGCCGGCCTTGGCCACCAGGCGCTGGGCGAGCTGGCCCATCTCCAGCAGGGTCGCGTGCAGGTCGCGCGGCACCGCGGACTCGGGGTAGCGCAGCCGCGCGACCTTGGCCACGTGCCGGGCGAGGTCGCCGCAGCGCTCCAGGTCGGCGCTCATCCGCAGCGAGGTGACGACGATGCGCAGGTCGGTGGCGACCGGCTGCTGGCGGGCGAGCAGGTCGATCGCCCGGTTCTCCAGCTCGTGGTGCAGCTCGTTGATCTTTTCGTCGGAGGCGATCACGCTCTCCGCCAGCGCCAGGTCCGCGTCGAGGAGCGCGGTGGTGGCCCGGCCCAGCGCCGAGCCGGCCAGCCGGGCCATCTCGACCAGGCTGTCGCCGATCGAGTCGAGTTCCTCGTGGTACGCGTCGCGCATGCTCTCTCCTCAGAAGCTGTGTCGGTGGCGGTGCCGACCGGTCAGCCGGTACGACCGCGAATACGGTGTACGGGCGACCGCTGCTGGTGGCGCGAATGGTACGCGCGCACCTGGGCGGCGGACCTCTTTTCGGCCCGCTGCCCACTCCCACACGGGCTGCGTGGCCAACTCTCGGCCGTCCGGGCGACCACGCACGGCCGGTCCGGTGAATCGACAGCCACGTGGAGGTGAATTCTCGGCAACGCGAGGCCGATGCCTTGATCCGACCCTTGGGGAGCGCCCGCGCGGTGCGCTTAGGCTTTCGGTATGGACGTGAACGTGGCCGCCGCCGCTGCCTGCGCCATAGCCGGGCTCGGCGTCGGCCTCACGGCCTCCATCGCCTTCCGTTGGAGCGAGCGCGAACAGGCCAGGGGCAGGTACAGCAGCACCAGCGGCAGGAACCGGCAGCAGACTCTGGGCGGAACCGCCCAGGAACCCCCGCTTCCCCCGGGAGTCGACACCGTGCTCTCGGTGCTGCGCTCCTGCGCCGTCGTGCTCGGCGATGGCGACGAGGTGGTCAAGGCCAGCTCCGCCGCCTACGCGATGGGCCTGGTCCGCGGCGGCGCGGTCGCCGTCGACCAGCTGCTCGCGCTGGCCCGCTCCACCCGGCGGGACGGTGAGATCCGCCAGGTCGAGCTGGAGCTGCCCCGCCCGGGCGCGGCCCGCGCCGCCGAGCCGCTCGCGGTCTCGGTCCGGGTCGCCCCGCTGGGCTCGCGGCTGGTCCTGGTCCTGGTCGAGGACCAGACCGAGCGCCGCCGGGTCGAGGCGGTCCGCCGCGACTTCGTGGCCAACGTCAGCCACGAGCTCAAGACCCCGGTCGGCGCGCTCTCGCTGCTCTCCGAGGCGGTCGCGGACGCGGCCGACGACCCGGAGGCCGTCCAGCGCTTCGCCGGCCGGATGCAGATCGAGGCGACCAGGCTGGCCAGCCTGGTCCAGGAGATCATCGACCTCTCCCGGGTCCAGGACGACCGCCTGATGACCGACCCGGAGCCGGTCGCGGTGGACGAGCTGATCGCCGAGGCGATCGACCGCTGCCGTCAGCAGGCCGCGGCGAAGCAGATCCTGATCTCGGCCGGCGGCATCGCCGGCCTCTACCTGCACGGCAACCGCGGCCAGCTGGCCGCGGCCCTCGGCAACCTGGTCGAGAACGCCGTGAACTACAGCCCGCCGCGCACCCGGGTCGCGATCGCCACCCGCCGGATCTCCAGCGCCGCCGCCCTCGGTGAGGCGGACGGCGAGCTGATCGAGATCTCGGTGACCGACCAGGGCATAGGCATCTCCGAGAAGGACCGCGAGCGGGTCTTCGAACGCTTCTACCGCGTCGACCCGGCCCGCTCCCGGCAGACCGGCGGCACCGGCCTGGGCCTCTCCATCGTCAAGCACGTGGCCGCCTCGCACGGCGGCACCGTGTCGGTGTGGAGCGTCGAGGGCCAGGGCTCCACCTTCACCCTCCGCCTGCCCGCCGGGCAGGCCCCCGCGGATCTCACGCCCCCGGCCGGGGACGCCGCGGAACCCCTGTCAGACACAACCCCCCAGCTTGCCCCGGAGGCCTGATCGTGACCCGTGTACTGGTGGTCGAGGACGAGGAGTCGTTCAGCGACGCCCTCTCGTACATGCTCCGCAAGGAGGGCTTCGAGGTGGCCATCGCCGCCACCGGCCCCGACGCCCTGGAGCAGTTCGAACGGAACGGCGCCGACCTCGTCCTGCTCGACCTGATGCTGCCGGGACTGCCCGGCACCGAGGTCTGCCGCCAGCTCAGGGTGCGCTCCAACGTGCCGGTGATCATGGTCACCGCCAAGGACAGCGAGATCGACAAGGTGGTCGGTCTGGAGATAGGTGCCGACGACTACGTCACCAAGCCCTACTCCACCCGTGAGCTGGTCGCCCGGATCCGCGCGGTGCTGCGGCGCCGCGGCGAGGCGGAGGGCCCCGGCGACGGCGGCGGCCCGGGCGCCCTGGAGGCCGGCCCGGTCCGGATGGACGTCGACCGGCACGTGGTGACGGTGGACGGCGCCAAGGTCGACCTGCCGCTCAAGGAGTTCGACCTGCTGGAGATGCTGCTCCGCAACGCGGGCCGGGTGCTCACCCGGATGCAGCTGATCGACCGGGTCTGGGGCGCGGACTACGTCGGTGACACCAAGACCCTGGACGTCCACGTGAAGCGCCTGCGGGCGAAGATCGAGCCGGACCCGGGCGCGCCGCGCTACCTGGTGACGGTCCGCGGCCTCGGCTACAAGTTCGAGCCGTAAGCCGAGCCGCAAGCCGAGCTGTCGGCCGGGTCGGGAGCCGGGCCCCGTGGTGGGGCCCGGCCGCCGGCCCTGACGAAGGCCCCCTCCGGCAGCTGCCGGAGGGGGCCTTCGCCGTCGCTGTCGCCGCGGTCGCGGTATCGCCCGGGCCGCGCGGGACCCCGGCCCGCTCGGGACCGGGGTCGGTTCGGGACCGGGGTCAGTGGGTCCCGGCGGCCGGGGTGGCGGCGCCCGTCGCGGTGGCGGCACCCGCGGGGGTGGTCGCACCGGCGGCGGGGGTGGTCGCGGCGCCGGTGGCCGGCGCGGTCGCGGCACCGGTGGCGGGCGCGGGGGTGGTCGCGGTGCCGGCGGTGGCCGGCGAGGCGGCCTTGGTGGGCACGGCCGCCGGGCTGGCGGTCGGCCCGAAGCCCTTGTACAGGCCCTTGTTCGGGCTGACCGAAGCCTCGGCCTGCACCGACTGGCCGTTCTTGAACGTGAACGTGGTCGTCACGAAGCCGCCGACACTCACGGTGACGGAGGGCACGCGGGCGGACGGGTTGCCCGCGCCGCCGATCGCCACCGCGCCGTTGGCCGGGATCACGATGCCGGTCAGCGGGGCGCCCGCGGCGTCGGCGAGCGCGGCGTTGGCGTTGCCCACGGCGATGGACTGCAGCTCGGCGGGCAGCGCGCCGGTGTTGCTGATGTTCACCGTCACGTTGGCGGGGCCGGTGTGCTCGCCGGAGCTCTCGTCACCCGTGACGACGACGATGTTGTTCATGAGGAGATCGGTGCCGATCGTCGCCGAGGCGTTGTCGGGCTTGATCTCCAGGGTCTCCGCGGTGTTGCCGGCCGAGCAGGCCGACAGCGAGGCGATGGCGAGGGCGGCGATGGCGGCGATGCTGCCGACTCGAAGGCTGCGGCTCACGGCGGCGGCTTCTCCTAGGTCACGTGTCGGTTGGTCAGGTCTCAGATTATCGACCCTGCTTATGCGCTCCTCACGGGGTGGTCCCCGTGTCGCCCGCCGGGTCGCGGCCTGGCGCCCGTACGGCCGCACATCGCCGTGTCCAGATCAAGAGTGACCAAGATCGGATCACGATCGGGAAACGGCCCGATAAACGGTGAAATCCCAAGATCCAATCACGGTTTCGGGAGTGTTGCCGCAGGTTTCAATGGGTGCCGGAACCGCCTCCGACCTGCGGGAAGCTCGTCTCGAACACCGGTCGCAGCACGTCATGGGGGTGCTTGTCAAGCCCCGAGACCTGCCCTGACCTGCGAAAACGCCCTTCGGGTGCGCCGTGGGGCGTGTTATTCTGGAAAGCCACGGAAGGGGTCCTGTCACATGACGTTCAAGGTTGGCGACACGGTGGTCTACCCCCATCACGGGGCCGCGCTGATCGAGGCCATCGAAATTCGCCAGATCAAAGGTGTGGACAAGACCTACCTGGTGCTCAAGGTGCAGCAGGGAGACCTGACGCTCCGCGTGCCCGCCGAGAACGCGGAGTTCGTCGGCGTGCGCGATGTAGTCGGCCAGGAGGGTCTGGACCGGGTCTTCGAGGTGCTTCGCGCACCGTACACCGAAGAGCCGACCAACTGGTCCCGTCGCTACAAGGCGAACCTCGAAAAGCTCGCCTCGGGTGACGTTATCAAGGTCGCCGAGGTTGTGCGCGATCTCTGGCGTCGCGAGCGCGAGCGCGGCCTGTCGGCCGGCGAGAAGCGCATGCTCGCCAAGGCGCGCCAGATCCTGGTCAGCGAGCTCGCGCTGGCCGAGAACACCAACGAGGACAAGGCGGAGACGCTGCTCGACGAGGTGCTGGCCTCGTAGGGCAGGCGGGCTTCCGCCCACCGCACACAGCGCCCGATGCCGGCGCGCCGCTCACCGGACCGTACGTCCGAGAGTGGTGCAGTGGCACTTCGGGCGCTGAGGCGTGTCCGGACGACGCCCCCTCACCCGAGCCGGCCGGCCCTGGCCCGCATGACCGTTTCTGCGCGTTCCGTGCTGCGTGTCCTGTGGGCGGGAGACCGGTGGTGCTCACGGAAGAGGCCCGCGCCCGTCGTGCACGCCATGGCCATACCCACTTCGCCGAAGGAGTGAAACCTGAACGCCACAGCAGCAGTCGCAGCAGCAGTGGTGCCCGCCGCCGGACGCGGCGAGCGGTTGGGGCCCGGCGCCCCCAAGGCCCTGCGGGAACTGGGCGGTGTGCCGCTCCTGGTGCACGCCGTCCGCGCCCTCGCCCGCAGCCGGGCGGTCGGCCTGGTCGTGGTGGCCGCGCCGGCCGACGGCGTGGCCGAGGTCGTCGGGCTGCTCGACAGCCACGGCCTGGACGGCAAGGACATCCGCGTGGTGGCCGGCGGGGCCACCCGTCAGGAGTCGGTCCGGCTCGGCCTGGCCGCCATCCCGGCCGACGTGGAGATCGTCCTGGTGCACGACGCGGCCCGCCCGCTCGTCCCGGTCGAGGTGGTGGACGCGGTCGCGGCCGCCGTCCGGGCCGGGGCCGAGGCGGTGGTGCCGGCCGTGCCGCTGGCCGACACCGTCAAGCGGGTCGAGCCGAACCGGGGCGGCCCCGAGCCGGTGCTGGACACGCCCGACCGGTCCACCCTGCGGGCCGTCCAGACGCCGCAGGGCTTCCGCCGGGAGACCCTGGCCGCCGTGCACGAGAAGGCGCTGACCGAGGAGGCCGCCGGCGGCCTGCCGCCGGTCACCGACGACGCCGGCCTGGTGGAGCGCTTCGGCGGCCGGGTCGTGGTGGTGCCCGGCCACGAGGAGGCGTTCAAGGTGACCCGTCCGCTGGACCTCGTGCTCGCCGAGGCCGTGCTCGCCCGCAGGAGGGCCTCCGATGGCTACTGATCCGATCCTGCCCCGGGTGGGCGTCGGCACCGACGTGCACGCCTTCGAGGCCGGCCGCCCGCTCTGGGTGGCCGGGCTGGAGTGGCCGGGCGCCGAGTACGGCCTGGCCGGGCACTCGGACGCCGACGTGGCCGCGCACGCCTCCTGCGACGCGCTGTTCTCGGCCGCCGGGATCGGCGACCTCGGCGCGCACTTCGGCACCGACCGGCCCGAGTGGTCCGGCGCCTCCGGCGTCACCCTGCTCAAGGAGGCGGCCCGGCTGGTCCGCGAGGCCGGTTTCGAGATCGGCAACGTCTCGGTCCAGGTGATCGGCGTGCGGCCGAAGATCGGCAAGCGTCGGGACGAGGCCCAGGCCGCGCTCTCGGCGGCGGTCGGCGCGCCGGTGTCGGTCTCCGGCACCACCACCGACGGCCTCGGTCTCACCGGCCGGGCCGAGGGGCTGGCGGCGATCGCCACCGCGCTGGTCTACGAGCGGCGTTGACCCGGCGGCCGCTCGACGCCGGCCCGGCGTCGAGCGGCCACCCGGCCGGTCCGCAGGGCTCCGCAGGGACCGCAGTGGTCCGCAGGGGCCGACAGTGGTCCGGTCCGGGAATTCCCGGGTGTTGACGGGTGTTCAGAACGGTTTGTCGGGGCGGGAGTCGCTACCGTTCGGTGCGGGCCCGCTCGGCAGGTCCGCCCGTCTCCGCCGCTTGACGAGAAGAGGTCCCCGATGGCCGAACACCTCTCCGACCGGGCCAAGGCCCTGATCGACGGCAAGAGCTTCGCCGTGGTCTCGACGATCCAGCCCGACGGCAGCCCGCAGTCCTCCGTGGTCTGGGTGAAGCGGGACGGCGAGGACATCCTCTTCTCCACCGTGGAGGGCCGCCGCAAGCACCTCAACATGGTCCGGGACCCGCGGATCTCCCTGGTGGTCAACCCGCCGGACAGCCCGTACACCTACACGGAGGTGCGCGGTGCGGTCAGCTTCACCCGCGAGGGCGGCAAGGAGCTGATCGACGAGCTGGCGCACAAGTACCGCGGCGAGGAGGTCTACCGCTTCGACGGCCCCGAGGACGTGCGGGTGGTGGTGCGGCTCACCCCGCGCAAGGTGGTCGGCAACCTCTGAGCCGGGCCCCGCCCGGCCGCCCGGGGGCCCGCTCCGGCCGGGTCGCAGAACAGAAAACTGCGCAGCCGCGGTATTGACATTCCGGAATGTCGCGGGGCACCCCCTGCTGCCCACTACGCTTGACGCTGTGAGCATTCGCCTGTACGACACCAGCACCCGCCAGGTACGCGACTTCGTCCCGCTTGTACCGGGTTGTGTCTCGATCTACCTGTGCGGCGCTACCGTCCAGTCGGCGCCACACATCGGGCACATCCGGTCCGGGCTCAACTTCGACATCATGCAGCGGTGGTTCGCCTACCGCGGCTACCAGGTGACCTTCGCCCGGAACGTCACCGACATCGACGACAAGGTGATCGCCAAGGAGCGCGAGCTCGGCACGCCCTGGTGGCAGATCGCCTACGCCAACGAGCGGGCCTTCAACGACGGCTACACGGCGCTGGGCTGCCTGCCGCCGACCGTCGAGCCGCGGGCCACCGGGCACGTCCCCGAGATGATCGAGATGATGCAGACGCTCATCGCCAAGGGACACGCCTACGCGGCCGACGGCAACGTCTACTTCGACGTGAAGTCGTACCCCGAGTACCTCGAACTCTCCAACCAGAAGCTGGAGAACCTGCGTCAGCCCGAGGGCGAGGGCGAGACCGGCAAGCGCGACCCGCGCGACTTCGCCATGTGGAAGGCGGCCAAGCCGGGCGAGCCCAGCTGGGACACCCCCTGGGGCACCGGCCGTCCGGGCTGGCACCTGGAGTGCTCGGCGATGGCGCACAAGTACCTCGGCCGGGCCTTCGACATCCACGGCGGCGGGATCGACCTGATCTTCCCGCACCACGAGAACGAGATCGCCCAGTCCAAGGCGTACGGCGACGACTTCGCGAGCTTCTGGGTGCACAACGCCTGGGTCACCATGAGCGGCGAGAAGATGAGCAAGTCGCTCGGCAACTCGGTGCTGGTCTCCGAGATGGTCGAGCGCTGGCGTCCGCTGGTGCTCCGGTACTACCTGGCCGCCCCGCACTACCGCTCGACCATCGAGTACAGCGAGGAGTCGCTGCGTGAGGCCGAGGTCGGCTTCGGCCGGATCGAGGGCTTCGTCCAGCGCGTGGTCGAGCTCTGCGGCCCGGTCGAGGCCGCGGCCGAGGTGCCGCCGGCCTTCGCCGAGGCGATGGACGACGACCTGGGCGTGCCGCAGGCGCTGGCCATCGTGCACACCGCCGTCCGCCAGGGCAACAGCGCCCTCACCGCGGACGACAAGGAGAACGCGGTGGCGCGTCTGGCCGAGGTCCGTGCGATGCTCGGAGTACTGGGTCTGGACCCGCTCGACCCGCACTGGGCCGGGGCGGAGCGCGGCGAGGACCTGTACGGCGTGGTCGACTCGCTGGTCCGGATGGTCCTGGAGCAGCGGCAGGCCGCCCGGTCCCGCAAGGACTTCGCCACCGCGGACGCGATCCGCGACCAGCTCGGCGAGGCCGGGCTGGCCATCGAGGACACCCCGTCCGGCCCGCGCTGGACGATCAACAGCCAGTAACCCCCTCGGCGCTCAGCGCACGAAGGGGTGAGGGTGGGCCGTACCGGACCGGTGCGGCCCTCCCGCATGACGGAGCGCATGCCGTCGGCGGTACCGGGTCCCACCGGGCGGCCGGCCATGCCGGACAGACAGACAGGAAGTACAGCCATGGCCGGCAACAGCCAGCGCAGGAACCGCCGCAACCCCGGATCGAAGAAGGGCGCGTCTGTCGGTACCGGCGGGCACAGCCGGAAGGCGCTCCAGGGCAAGGGCCCGACCCCGCCCGGTGAGGCGCGCAAGGGCCACCCGAAGCAGCGGGCCGCCAACGCCGCGGTCAAGCGCGAGCGGGACGCCAAGGCCCGGGCCGGCATGCGCCGGGCCGGTGGCGGCGGCCGGGGCGGCCGCGGCGGCGCCGGCTCCGCCGAGCTGGTGTTCGGCCGCAACTCGGTGGTCGAGGCCCTGCAGGGCGACGTGCCGGCCAACGCGCTGTACGTCCAGCAGTTCATCGACACCGACGACCGGGTCCGCGACGCCTTCCAGGCCGCCAACGACCGCGGCATCCCGCTGATGGAGGCCCCCCGCGCGCAGCTGGACCAGATGACCGGCGGGATGAACCACCAGGGCCTGGTGCTGCAGGTCCCGCCGTACGAGTACGCGCACCCCGAGGACCTGCTGGACGAGGCGGCCGACTCGGGCCGGGACGCCCTGATCGTGGCGCTGGACGGCGTCACCGACTCGCGCAACCTGGGCGCCGTGGTCCGCTCCGCCGCCGCCTTCGGCGCGCACGGCGTGGTCATCCCCGAGCGCCGGGCGGCCGGCATGACCGCCGGTGCCTGGAAGACCTCCTCCGGTGCCGCGGCGCGGCTGCCCGTCGCCCGCGCCACCAACCTGACCCGGACGCTGGAGGCCTACCAGAAGGCCGGCCTGATGGTGGTCGGCCTGGCCGCCGACGGCGAGGCGGAGATCGGCGACCTGGAGGCGCTGACCGGTCCGGTGGTCATCGTCGCGGGCAGCGAGGGCAAGGGCCTGTCCCGGCTGGTCTCGGAGACCTGCGACCTGCGGGTGCGGATCCCGATGTCCGGTCTCACCGAGTCGCTGAACGCCGGTGTCGCCGCGGGCGTGGTGCTGTACGAGGCCGCGCGGCTGCGTTCCAAGGTGGGCTGACCCCACAGGCACATCCGCCGGTCGCGGCGCAGCCGGTCTTCCGATTTGGCCGCGCTCCGTCCGCAATTCGGGTGAAAGCGATCGGGCTCGACCGGGCCCGATCGCTTTACTCATGATCACTTCAAGCGGGTGCCGGACATCCACCCGGGAGAGTGTCCTAACCGGGTGTCACCCGGTTAGACGGGTGTGGACACCAGAACACCTCGGCGCCCCCTCCTGGGCGGCGGCAGCACCGGGATAGACGCGGGCCCCGGCCTCAACACCGTCAAGGTGCCGTCCGACCCTGCGCGCCTCAGCAGCACCCAGGCGAGCTTCCGGCTCCGGCTCGGCGCCCCGGTGGCGCCGCTGATCGAGGCCCCGGCCGGACTGCTGTCCACCGGCGCCGCGTTCGGCGACCCGTACGCCTCGCAGGGCCTGATCCGCCGTCCGCTGGTCACCCCGCAGGTCGTCGTGCCCGCCTCGGCCGTCCCGGCGTTCGCCGGGGCCGGCGGCGCGGGCGCACCGCGCCGCAAGGGCCGGGTCACCGCCGTCACCTGGACCGGCCAGGCGCCCCCCGGGGACCCGGCGGCCACCCGGCTGCTGGAGGCCGTCCGGCTCACCGGCGTGCCCGCCCCGGCGGGGGTCGGCGGGCGCGGCGGCTCCTCGGCCGACGCGGACACCCAGGTGATCCCCTCGTACGCGGGCTCCCGGACCGTCCCGAGGCAGCCGCGCGAGGGCGCCGGGACGGCCACCGAGGCCGGCGTCGGCCCGGTCGGCGCCCCGGCGGGCTGGACGCCCAGCGGCGAGCTGCCCGAGGTCTCCGCAGCCTCCGCCGAGGGGAAGCAGCCCTGGTACCCGGGCCGCCGGGTCGACCTCGGCCTGGTGCTGCTGCCGCTGCGCGCCGTGCTCGGCTCGCTCTCGGTCTACGCCGGGTTCAGCAAGCTGTGCGACCCGGTGTACTTCGACGGCGGCGAGCGCGGTTCGATGATGCGCTGGCTCTCCTCGCTGCACCCCTGGAAGGTCGCCGAGCCGCTGCTGGCCTTCGCCATGGCGCACCCGGTGGGCGCGGGCCTGGTGGTGTCGTTCACCGAGATCGTGGTCGGCGTGCTGACCGTCCTCGGTCTCTGGCAGCGGATCGCGGCCGGGGCGGCGATGCTGCTCTCCGCTGCGCTGCTGTTCACCGTCAGCTGGCGGGCGGTGCCGGTCTACGACACCCCCGACCTGATCTTCCTGGCGGCGTGGAGCCCACTGCTGATCGCCGGGGCGCCGTTCGCCTCCCTGGACGGGCGGCTCAACCTGGAGGCCTGGCGCCGGTACGGCTCCGGTGCCCCCGCGGCGCTGCGGCGGCGGGTGCTGCGCCGCGGCGCGGTGGTCACCGCGGTGGTGGTCGGCCTGACCCTGCTGCTCGGTTCGATGCTGGGCGCGGCGGTCCGGACCGGCAGCCGGCCGCACCCCGCGCCGGCCAAGCCGGCCACCGACTACGGCACGCCGGTCTGGCCGAGCGGCGGTCCGTCGGTCGCCCCCGGCGGGCAGGGCCCGTCCACCTCGCCCTCGCACGCACCCTCGCGGCCGGCCTCGTCCACACCGAGCGCGTCCGCCCCGGCCTCGCCGTCCGCGGCCGCGTCGTCGACGCCGCCGAAGGCCGCGACGGCCTCCCCGAGCGGCAAGGCGCGCCCGGCCAAGCCGGAGAGCGGCGCGGGCTCGGCCCCGGCGGCGGCGCCGTCGGGCGCCGCACCGGCTGCGGGCTCGTCGCCCGCGCAGCGCAGCACGCCGGCGGGCGGGGCGGGGACGGCGCCGAAGCCGAGCCAGAGCAGCGGCTCCGGGGGCGGTTCGGGCTCCGGGTCGGGTTCGGGCTCGGGGCTGCTGGGAGGGGTGCTGGGCAGCGGGCCGCTGTCCGACCTCTCCGGCGGCGGCGCGCGGCCGGGGGCGCCGACGTCCACCTGACGTACGGCGGTGGGCGGGGGCTCGGGAGGGCCCCGCCGGCGCGGGCTTGCCCGGGCCGGGGCCGGGCCGGTGTCGCACCGTCCGCCCCCCGCTCACCGGAGGAACGAGTCGGCCGGGTGCTCCGTGGGGGAGCACCCGGCCGACTGCCGTGTGCGGCGGCTCCGTCGGGCCGTGGGGGTGGTCCGGAGGACGGTGCCGGCTCCGGCGGCTACGCCGGCGGGCGGCCGGCCCCCGAGGCGAGCTCCTTGGCCGCCTCGGTGAGGTCCTTCGCGGTGTCGATGGCGCGCCAGTACACGCCCTGCGGCAGCTGGTACCCGGCCAGCTTCTTGCTCCGGGCCAGCTGCGGGAAGGTCGTCCGCTCGTGGTCGCCGACGTCCGGCAGCAGCTCGGTGAACTCCGGGCTGAACACGTAGAGGCCGGCGTTGATGAGGAACGGCGAGGGCGGGGCCTCGATGAAGTCGAGGACGTTGCCGAACTGGTCCGTCTCCACCGCGCCCCAGGGGATCCGCGGGCGGGCCAGCGCGAGCGTCGCGACGGCGTCCCGCTCGCGGTGGAAGGCGGCCATGTCGCGCAGGCTGAACCTGGTCCAGATGTCGCCGTTGGTGGCGTACCAGGGCTCGTCCGGCCGGGGCAGCGCCTTGGCCGCGTACTTGAGCCCGCCCCCGCGTCCGAGCGGCTCCGCCTCGACGACCGTGCGGACCCGCAGCGGCAGCTCGGCCGTGTCGAGCCACTCCTCCAGCACGTCGGCCAGGTGCCCGCAGGAGATCACCACGTCGGTGACGCCCTCGGCGGCGAGCCAGGCCAGCTGATGGCCGAGGATCGGGGTGCCCGTGCCCGGGATCTCGACCAGCGGCTTCGGCCGGTCGTCGGTGTAGGGCCGCAGCCGGGAGCCCTGGCCGCCGGCCAGGATGACGGCCTGGGTGACGACGGGCTGCTGCTGCGCCGCGGATGGCTGCGGGGCCGGCGGGGGCGTGGTGTCAGCGGTCATGCCTGCACAATAGGCGCGCACGCCGCCCGGCGGTCGTCAGCCGGCGGCACCCGAGGCGAAGGAGCCGTCACAGACCGGGCGTGCGAAGGACCGCGCACGCTTGGCGTCGCCCTGGTACTTGCGCACCGCCGCCTTGCCCAGCTCGGTGGCGAGCGTGCTGCAGTACGGCGTCAGCTCCGGCTGCTCGCGCATCGAGCGCTCCAACAGGTCCAGCGCGGTGCCCGGGTTGTGCGCGCGCAGTTCGTCCAGCAGCGCGACGCGGAGGGCGTCCTGCGGGGCGAGCCCGTCCGGCGCCTTGCCGGTGGGCGTCCGACCGATGCCGGCGCCGTCCTCGCTGGAGGCCGCCACGACCTGCTGGTCCAGCCCGGTGGGCGGAGCCCACGGCACCCTGGTCACGGCGAGGGTGCCGGTGGTGACGAGGACCACGGGCAGGGTGAGGGCGATGGTCTGGCCGATGCGGCGAACTAGCTGCTTCACGCTCAGGAGCGTAGCGGCGGGTGCGGGGAGGATCGCGCTCCGTTACACCATCGAGTGACAGGGTGTCCCGGTTCGTCCCTGCACCGTGTTGACGACGGCGGAGTCCCGCCGGACCGCGTGGTCCGGCGGGACTCCGTCCTGGTGCTGCCGCGGGCGGCCCACCGCCCCGGCGCGCTCCGTCGCTCGGGCGCGCTCAGTTGCTCAGGCGGGCACCGGTGGTGGTGGAGAACACGTGGGTCTCGCCGGCGATCGGCACGACGTGGATCGTCTCGCCGCGGGCCGGGATCTGGCGGCCGTGCACGCGGACGACCAGGTCGCGGTCCTCGCCGCCGATCTTGGTGGTGCCGTAGACGAAGCCGTCCGAGCCGAGCTCCTCGACCACGTTGACGGTCACGGCGACACCCTCGATGCCACCGCCCGCGACGATCTCGAAGTGCTCCGGGCGGATGCCGACCGTCACGGTCTTGTCGCTGCCGGCGCCGGCCAGGTCCTCGCGGGAGATGTTGACGACCGAGCCGCCGAACTTCACGCCGCCGTCCACCAGCGGCACCTCGATCAGGTTCATGGCCGGCGAACCGATGAAGCCGGCCACGAAGAGGTTGGCGGGCTTGTCGTACATGTTGCGCGGGGTGTCGACCTGCTGCAGCAGGCCGCCCTTGAGCACCGCGACCCGGTCGCCCATGGTGAGCGCCTCGGTCTGGTCGTGCGTGACGTAGACGGTGGTGATGCCCAGCCGGCGCTGCAGGCCCGCGATCTGCGTACGGGTCGAGACGCGGAGCTTGGCGTCGAGGTTCGACAGCGGCTCGTCCATCAGGAAGACCTGCGGCTCGCGGACGATCGCGCGGCCCATCGCGACGCGCTGGCGCTGACCGCCGGAGAGCGCCTTCGGCTTGCGGTCCAGGTACTCGGTGAGGTCGAGGATCTTCGCGGCCTCTTCGACCTTGGTGCGGATCTCGCTCTTGTTGACGCCCGCGATCTTGAGCGCGAAGCCCATGTTCTCCGCCACGGTCATGTGCGGGTAGAGCGCGTAGTTCTGGAACACCATCGCGATGTCCCGGTCCTTCGGCGGCAGGTGGGTGACGTCGCGGTCGCCGATGCGGATGGCGCCGCTGTTGACGTCCTCCAGACCGGCCAGCATCCGCAGGCTGGTCGACTTGCCGCAGCCCGAGGGGCCGACCAGGACGAGGAACTCGCCGTCCGCGATCTCCAGGTCCAGCGCGTCCACCGACGGCTTGTCGGCACCGGGGTAGACCCGGGTCGCCTTGTCGTACGTCACAGAAGCCATGACTGAGCTCTCCTTCACCGGCAGGAACGTGCCGGACGATCCGAGTAAAGGGTGGATGTCGTGCCGCCGGCCCGCCCAGTGGTCTGAACCACCGCACAAGCCGGCTCCCGGCGACGCTACCTGCGCCTACGCCGCTTGTCAGCCCCTGGCCCCTTCGATTTCGGCATCGGTTGCATCACGCCCGCCTCATCCCAGCCACCCCGCCCATCCCCCGGATATGCCACCACCGCCCCACCCCCGCCCGGTAGACTGCCCCCGGTGCCGCCGTGACCACGTCGCGGACGGTCACCATGCCTCCTTAGCTCAGCTGGCCAGAGCACCGCTCTTGTAAAGCGGGGGTCGTCGGTTCGAACCCGACAGGGGGCTCGTTGTGGAGGCTTTCAGAAGCGCCCCGAGCCGTGTCCGGCTCGGGGCGCTTTGTTGTGCCGGGGTGGGGGTTCGCCTCAGTGGGGGCGGAGTTGGCGGAGGGTCCAGCCGGTGGCGTCGGGGGTCAGCGGGCGGGTGTGGGTGCTGAGGAGCTCGGCGGCGCGGCGGTAGGAGAGACGGGCCCGGGCGGTGTGGGGGCAGCGGTCGCGCGCGGGGGTGGTGGCGGGGGCGCGGCGGTCGGTGAGGAAGAGGGGGCCGGCGGTGCGGCCGGCGATGAGGAGGGGGAGCAGGCGGGCGGTGCCGGTCCGCCAGCGCAGCGGGGCGGTCGAGGGGTGGGTGCGCCGGTGGGGGAGGTCGAGGTGGTCGACGTCGAGGGCGAGGGCGGCCTCGACGGTGGCGCCGCTCTCGTGCAGGAGGTGCCAGAGGGCCTGTTCGCGGAGCGGGGCGCGGAGGGTGAAGAGGGCGCGCAGCTGGTCGGGGGTGAGCGGGGCGGGGTCCGTGGGTCCGGGGGCCGGGAGGGCCTGCGGGATCAGGGCGGTCGTGGGGTCGGTGGAGATCCAGCCCCGGGTGAGCCACCAGGCGGCGGCCGCGCGCAGGGTGGAGATTTCGCGGTTGAGGGTGCGCGTGCCGGCGGTGGCGGTGCGGTGGGCGGCGGCGGCCCGGAGGCGGGCAGGGGTGTCGGGGCGGTCGAGCAGGGCGAGCGGGAGGACCGGCGGGCGGGCGCGGCGCCGTTCGGGGCCGGTGGGGGCCGGCCGGTCGGCGAGCGCCCAGGCCCACGTGTCGAGGGCGATCCGGTAGACGCGGCGGGAGCCGGTGCCGAGGCCGGAGGCGGCCAGGTAGTGCTCGACCGCGACCGCGTACTCGACGGGGGGCCTGATGGTCATCGGGGCTCGCTCTTTCCGCAGTAAACGATGAAGGGAAGGCGAATTCAGCATAGGCGAGTGGCGCAGTAAATGGCAGGTGGGAGAGGGTTGGTGGGGGGATTTACTGCGGCAGTCGGCTCGGGTGCAGAAATTGATGCGAGTGGGCTCAGGTTTTCCGGCCGAAAGCCTTGAAAGAGGCTTCGGCGCGCAGGCAGACTTGCCGCCCATGGCAGTGGATGCGGACTTGGTTCCCGCCCGCCGGACGCGGCTGCGCAGCCGCCTCTCCGTGCTGGGCGAACACGATTTCCGGTGGTTCTTCGTCGGCTACGCGACCTCTCTGTTCGGCTCCTCGATGGCGCCGGTCGCGGTGGCCTTCGCGGTGCTCGACGGCGGTGGGGGCGGCACCGACCTGGGGTGGGTGATGGCGGCCAGGATCCTGCCGATCGTGCTGGTGATGCCGGCCGGCGGGGTGGCCGCGGACCGGCTGGGCAGCCGGGGGGTGATGCTGGCCGCGGACGTGCTGCGCTGCGGGGTCCAGGGGGTGTTCGCGGCAGCGCTGGCCGCCGGACACGCGCCGGTGTGGGCGATGGTGGGGCTGGTCGCGCTCTGGGGACTCGGCGAGGGGGTGTTCCTGCCCGCACTGGGGGCGTTGGTGCCCGGGCTGGTCGCCCGGAAGGACTGCCTTGCGGACGCCAACGCCCTGCTGGGGCTGGCCCGTTCGGTCTCCACGGTGGCCGGTCCGGCGCTCGCGGGGGTGCTGGTGGCGTGGTCCGGCCCGGCGTCGGTCCTGCTGGTCGACGCGGTCACGTACGGGGTCGGTGCGTTGGCGCTGGCTCGGCTCGCGGTGGCCGGGCTCGCGGGCGCCGGGCCGGCGGAACCGGGTGCGTCCGCCTCGATGCTGCCGGATCTGCGCGAGGGGTGGTCGGAGTTCCGGTCGAGGCCGTGGCTCTGGGTCACCACGGTGCAGATGGCCTTCTTCAACCTGCTGGTCTGGGCGCCGTTCCTGGTGCTCGGGCCGCTGACCGCGCAGCGCCGGCTCGGCGGGGCGGGCGCCTGGGGCCTGGTGATGGGCGTGTACGGGGCCGGCGCGGTGCTGGGCGGTCTGCTGGTGCTGGGGCGCCGGCCGGCGCGGCCGCTCGCCGTTGCCACGGTGGCGGCCCTCGGCTGGGCACTCCCCTCGGCGGCGCTCGCGGCGGGTGCGCCGCTGCCCTGGACGGCCGCGGCGGCACTGGTGGCCGGGGTCGGATCGGCGGTCTGCGGGGCGCTGTACGAAACCACGATGCAACGCTGGGTGCCAGGCGACGTCCTGGCCCGGGTCACCGCCTTCGGCGGGTTGGGTGCCTTCGTCCTCGGCCCGCTCGGGCTGGCGGCGGCCGGTCCGCTGGCCGACCGGGTCGGGGCGGGCACCGTGCTGGCCTTCGGGGCCGTGTGGCAACTCGCCTCCGGCGTGGCGGTGTTGGCGGTGCGCGAGGTGCGCTGCGCAGGCTGGGGCTCACCCGGACGGACGAGCGGCGGCGGGGCGGACTGAGCCGGGGAGCGCCGGGGCCCGGGGCCGGGGACCGTCCGGCAGGTACGGCTCCGGCGCACCGGGAGAGCACCGGGGGCGGGCCGGTCGTACGGTGGAGGGAGTGCGGGGGTGAACGGAGGAGGTCGGCCATGCCTGGTTCTCTCACCATCAGCCATCACGAGGCGTCCGTCGCGATGGAGCACACCGACGCCAAGCGCCTCGCCACGATGCTCGAGGAGCTCGCCTATCTGCTGGAGATCCCCGGGCCGAACCGGATCAACGACGCACAGCTCGCGGTCCTCTGCGAGGGCCGGGCGCCCGACCGGGCCGAGCTGGTGCACTGGTCGCGCGAGCTCGCCACGGAGCTGAAGGGGCGGCTCTAGGACAGGACCGTCGGGCCGGTCACCGGGCGAGGACGGGCTCCGGACGAGCCGGTGCCGGACGAGCCGGTGCCGGACCGGCGTGAGACGTACGATGGCGCGCGGGGCGGGTGGTCCTCGCGCGCCTTCCGGGTGCCGGCGCGGCCGGCGGCCGGCCCGTTGGAGGAGGGCGGGGGCCCGCGGATGTCGCAGCGGATGTCGCAGTCGGGATCGATGGCGCAGACCGGATCGGCCGGAGCGGCCACGCCGTCCACATCGGCCACATCGGCCATGTCGGCCACATCGGCCACACGGTCCGCAGTGTCCGGAGCGCGGCCGGGCGGCGCGCCCCGACCGGGCGGGATGTCCTGGCTGACCGTGGAGACGCCGCTGCCGAGCGGGCCGATGCACATCGCGGTGACGCCGCTGGGCGTGGTGGCCGGGGGCTACCTGGGGGACGAGGCCCGTGAGCTGCCGCGCTGCACGGACGAGGCGAAGATCGCCGCGGTGAACGGGCGGATCGGCGACTACCTGGCCGGCCGGACCCGGGAGCCGGGACTTCCGATCGACTGGAGCCTGAGCACCGGCCCGCACCGGGCGGTGCTGCAGACCCTGCTCCGCGAGGTGCCGTACGGGCGGACCATCACCTACGGCGAACTGGCCGCCCGCAGCGGGGTGTTCGAGGACGTGACGGAGCCGGGGTCGGCCGCCCGGACGGTCGGGCAGATGATGGCCGCCAATCCCGTTCCGCTGCTGGTGCCGTGCCACCGGGTGGTGGCGGCGGACGGGATCGGCGGCTTCGGCGGCGGCCGGGTCGGCATCGACGTGAAGCGCTGGCTGCTCACCCTGGAGGGGGTGCTGGAACCGACGCTGGACTGGAACGGCCCGCTGTAGCGGGCGCGTCGGGCCCGCGGCGGTGGCCGGACCCGACCGGACCCGACCGGACCCCCGATCCCCTGCGGCCGCCGTCGCTCAGTGCACGAGTTCCACCGGGGCGAGGCCCATGCCGAACGGGACCTCGCGCGGGAGCACCGGCTGGATGCCGGCGACCAACGTGTACTCGATCGCGGCCAGTTCCTCGGGCCAGTCGGTGTCGGGCCGCTCGCCGAGCGCCAGCTGCACGGCGTTCCACGGCAGATTGAGCCCGCACAGGCGCAGTTGGTGCAGGCCGCCGGAGGGCCGGGTGTTCACGTCGATGACGATCGGCTCCCCGCGGAGGTGGCGGAACTGCACGTTGGAGAGGAAGGCCATCCCGGTGGACTCGACCACCCGGCGGGCCGGTTCCAGGTACCGCGGTGCGGTGGTGAAGCTGCGGCGGCGCCGGTGCTTGCTGCGGCCGACGGCGGCGAGCAGGGTGCCGTCGCGGTCGGCGAGGCAGTCCACCGAGACCTCGGGCCCGTCCAGGAAGGGCATCACCAGCAGGTCGGCGGGTTCGTCGGCGGCGTCCAGTGCGGCGGCCACCTGCTCGACCTGGACCCGGCTGTCCCAACCGGCCAGCCGGTGCAGGCCGAACGGCTCGCGGGTGAGCACCCGGAAGCCCTCGCCGCCGGCGCCGGAGACCGGCTTGAGGCAGGCGGTGAGGCCGGCGGCCTCGATCCGGTCGACGGCGGTGAGCAGGTCGGCGGCGCTGCGCACCTGCCACCAGGGCGGGGTGGGCAGACCGGCGGCGGCCAGCGCCGCGTAGCCGTCCGCCTTGCTGTCGAAGGCCGCGATCGCGGTGGCGGGCGGGCAGGCGAGGGCGGTGCCGATCGCCTCGAACTCCTGGTGGTGCAGGGATATCGCGAGTTGGTTGAGGCGGGGCAGGAAGACGTCGATGGAGTGGCGGGCGCAGTAGTCGAGCGCGTAGGCGACGTAGGCGTCCGGGGTCAGGTCGCCCGGTTCCAGGGCGGCGTGGTCGGCGGCGGCCAGGACGGGGGAGTCGGCGTCGACGTGGGTGGCGTGGACCAGGACGGGGCGCGGGGCGGCGCGCAGCTGTTCGATGAAGAAGACGTTCTCGGCGTAGGTGCGGTTGAGCCAGACACGTACGGGGGCGCTCATGAGGGCCTACCAGGGCAGGGGTGAACGAGGGGAGGGCCATCCGGTGCGACCACACGCGTCAACTGGCCCCGTGGCCCTTTGAGGTGGCACCTTAGCGGCCCCTGGCGCGGTCGCGCACCGGGGGTGCCCGAGGGGCTGAGGGGGCGCGGGGGCCGCTCGGCGGGGTCGTGGCGGGCCGGTCGTGCCGCGGTTCGTCCGGCCGGGTGTTCGACAACCGCACGGCGGGCGGGTTCCGGCTATTCGAATGCTTATCGAATCAATATCGATCAGGTGATCTAGTCGTCCTATTTGTTCGGTTATTCCGACCACTCGAAAGAGTGATTGCGGTGGGCCTCTGAATGGCCTCACCATGATTGTTGCAAGGCGACACTTCACCGGGTATGCGAAGGGCTCCCTATGTCGACCGAAACCACCGTCGGTATTCCTGCACCCGGCGGTCAGCCGCAGGTCCAGCAGCAGAGTCTCGGCACGGCGGGCGCGAGGAATCTTGCGACGACGACCAAGTCCGCGCCGCAGATGCAGGGCATCAGCCCGCGATGGCTGCTCCGGATGCTGCCGTGGGTCGAGGTGTCCGGCGGCACGTACCGGGTGAACCGTCGCCTGCGCTACTCGGTCGGCCGCGGCCGGGTGGGCTTCGTCCAGACCGGGGCCGAGGTGCGGATCGTCCCGCCGAGCCTGCGCGAGGTCCCGGTGCTGCGCGGCTTCGAGGACGACGCCGTACTGGAGGAGCTGGCCGGCCGCTTCGTCCAGCGCGAGTTCGCCGCCGGTGACGTGCTGGTCGCGGCCGGGGCGGCGATCGACGAGGTCTTCGTCATCGCGCACGGCAAGCTCGACCGACTGGGGTCCGGCAAGTACGGCGAGGAGGCGGTGGTCGGCACCCTGGCCGACGGCGACCACCTGGGCGACGAGGTGCTCCGGACCGAGGGCGTCTGGCCGTACACCGTGCGGGCAGCCACCGCGGGCACCGTGCTGGCGCTCCCCTGGTCCTCGTTCCAGGAGCTCGCGGACCGCTCCGAGGCGCTGCAGCTGCAGATCATGGAGTACCTGGCCGGCTTCGAGCAGGCGCAGAACAAGCACGGTGAGGCGGCGATCGGCCTCTCGGCCGGCCACCACGGCGAGTACGAGCTGCCCGGCGCCTTCGTGGACTACGAGCTGAGGCCGCGCGAGTACGAGCTGAGCGTCGCGCAGACCGTCCTCAAGGTGCACAGCCGGGTCGCCGACCTCTACAACCAGCCGATGAACCAGACCGAGCACCAGCTGCGGCTGACCATCGAGGCGCTGCGCGAGCGCCAGGAGCACGAGCTGATCAACAACCCGGAGTTCGGCCTGCTGCAGAACGCCGAGTACGACCAGCGGATCCAGACCCACTCCGGCCCGCCCACCCCGGACGACATGGACGAGCTGCTGAGCCGCCGGCGCAGCACCAAGATGTTCCTCGCCCACCCGCGGGCCATCGCCGCCTTCGGCCGGGAGTGCAACCGCCGCGGCCTCTACCCGGACACCGTCGAGGTGCAGGGCCGGCAGGTCTTCGGCTGGCGCGGCGTGCCGGTGTTCCCGTGCAACAAGATCCCGATCGTCGACGGTCACAGCAGCTCGATCATCGCGATGCGTACCGGCGAGGACAACCAGGGCGTCATCGGCCTGCACCAGACCGGAATCCCCGACGAATTCGAGCCGAGCCTCTCGGTCCGGTTCATGGGGATCGACGAGAAGGCCATCATTTCCTATCTGGTCAGCGCGTACTACTCCGCAGCCATTCTGGTGCCCGACGCCATCGGTGTCCTCGAAAACGTCAACGTCGCCCAGCGTCGCGACTGACCGGGGCCGGTCGGACACGGTGCTGCCCGGCCGGGCGGAATCGGCCCGGTCGGGCAGCACCGGCCACCTCATGAGGGGGAGGAATTCATGGGAATTTTCACATTGGAGCGCGATCACCGCGAGGGGAACGAGGCGGCGGACGTGCTCGCCCGCGCCCGCGGCCTGGTGGACCCGGTGTTGCGCGCCGCCGTCGACTCGCTGCCCGGCTCGATGCGCAAGGTCGCGGGCTACCACTTCGGCTGGTGGGAGGCGGACGGATCGCCCGTGGCCGCCCCCTCCGGAAAGGCCATCAGACCGGCGATGGTCCTGGCCGCCACCCAGGCCCTCGGTGGCAGCCCGGGCTCGGCCACCGCGGCGGCGGCCGCCGTAGAGCTGGTCCACAACTTCACGCTACTCCACGACGACGTCATCGACCGCGACGAGACCAGGCGCCACCGGCCCACCGCCTGGCGGGTGTTCGGCACCACCGAGGCCATCCTGGCCGGTGACGCCATGCACTCGCTGGCCCTGCGCCTGCTCGCGGAGGACACCCATCCGGCAGCCCAGGGCTCGATCCGCCGGCTGACCGACTGCGTGGTCGAGCTCTGCGAGGGCCAGCAGATCGACTGCGCCTTCGAGCAGCGCAGTGACGTTTCGCTCGCCGAGTGCCTGGCGATGGCGGAGGCCAAGACGGGCGCGCTGCTCGGCGCCGCCTGCGCGATCGGCGGACGGTACGCGGGCGCCTCCGAGGAGGCCGCCCAGGCGCTGGACGGGTTCGGCCGCGAGATCGGCCTGGCGTTCCAGCTCATCGACGACCTGATCGGGATCTGGGGCGACCCGGCCGTCACCGGCAAGCCGGTCGGAGCGGACTTGGTGGCACGCAAGAAGTCGCTGCCGGTGGTGGCGGCGCTCGGCTCCGGGACGGCCGAAGGGCGGGTCCTGGCCGAGCTGTACGCGCTCGAACGAGTGCTCAGCCCGGAGGAGTTGCGCCGCTGCGCGGCGGCCGTCGAGGGGGCAGGCGGGCGCGGCTGGGCGCAGGGGGAGTCCTGCGAGCGGATGGCGGCAGCGCTCGCCCAGCTGGCCACCGCGGTGCCCGAGCCCTCCGCGGCCGACGACCTGCTCGCCCTCGCGGAGCTGGTCACCCGGCGCAGCCACTGACGGGGAGCCCGGGCAGGGAACGGCAGGCCCCGGGGAAGCCAGGCCCCGGGAAGCCGTGCCCAGGGGCCGTCGGGCCGGGGAGCCCCGGCCCGGGCCGGGGCTCCCCGGCCGGCGGGCCGCCCGCCGCACCCCCGCGGCGCGTACGACCGCGCCGCGGGGCCCGTACACCTACGCCCGCCGCGCTACGCCAGGGCGTCGAGCAGGCGCTGCTCCTTGGCCGGGACGATTCCCTGCCGGACGTGGGCACCCTTGCGCCCCTTGAGGCCGTCGCCGTCGGTGTCCTCGGCCGGCCCGCGCTGCTGGAGCCAGGCCCAGGTGTCGCGTGCGGTCTCGGCGAACGGCCGGCACCGCAGGCCGGCCTCCCGGGCCCGGGAGGTGTCGGCGAGCCAGACGGCGGCGAAGTCCGGCCCCGCGGGCGCCCAGAGCGGGAGTTCGCTCCACGGCTGGACGCTGTCCGGCCCCTCGGCGAGCAGCGGGCCGTCCTCGACCCAGACCAGCTCGGCGGGTGCACCGCCGCCCACCGGCGCACCGACCACGTCCCGACAGGTCTGCAGGAACTCCTCGAAGGTGACGCTCCCCGGCGGGGCCGTGGTGATGTAGCGCCCGGTGTGCCCGGCGGTCAGCGCATCGAGGCCGAAGGCCGCGAAGTCGCGCACGTCGATGACCTGCATGGCCCGGCCCGGATCGCCCGGCGCCAGGACCCGACCGCCGCGGGCCATCCGCTCCAGCCACCAGGGCAGGCGGCCCCCGTTCTCGTGCGGGCCGATCAGCAGCCCGCTGTTGAGGATCAGCGTCCGCTCGGCGCCGAAGTACTCCAGCACCGCACGCTCGCAGCCGGCCTTCAGTGCGTTGTCGAGCGGCTGGCCGGGCGGGGTGTCGGCCGGGCACGGGCGCAGCGGGGAGTCCTCGTCGACCACCTGGGCCGGCCAGTCGGTGAAGGCGTGGACGGAGGAGACGAAGGTGTAGTGGTCGGCGTGTTCGCGCAGCAGACGGGCGGAGGTCGCGGCCTGGGCGGGCTGCTGGGCCGAGGTGTCCACGACGGCGTCCCAGTGCCGCCCGTCGACCAGCCGTGTCAGGTCGTCGTCGCGGTCGCGGTCGCCGTGGACCGGCTCGACACCGGGCAGGTCGTCATGGGAGTGGCCGCGGTTGAACGTGGTCACCTCGTGGCCGCGTGCGAGGGCTTCGGTCGCGAAGGCCCGCCCCAGGAAGGACGATCCACCGAGCAGCAGGATTCTCATACCGGCAAGGCTTCCTGATCCGGCTCGTCCGCACACGCCGATTCGCTGTCGGCAGAGGTACCGCGCGGCCCCGGCCTGCAGCTCCGGCCCTGCAGCTCCTGCCTATGGCCCCGCGGGCAGCCCCCGAGCACGGCCCCGCGTACAGCCCCGGCCTACGGCCGCCGGCGCCCGCGCCCGGCCCGCCCGCGCGGTGAACCCGCGGCCCGCGTCCGAGGTGCTGATCCAATCCGGTCCACATAGCATCCCGGTGTACCTGTATGTCCGAATTTCGACCGATGTCTGCGAGCGAGGCTCGGGCATCCCGCCCCTGGGGAGTGCGTCAGCATGGTCAACCCGGCACTCGTGGACCCGGCCACCATCCGTGCGACCGCCGCCGAGGCCTGGGTCCGCGGCTATCCCGTCCTGCAGAACTACCGCACCCTCTATGCACAGGCTGTGGACGACGCCGACCCGAAGTACGCCGGCGGCTTCGGCGTCTTCCGGCACGAGCAGCGGCAGCCGTTCACCCAGGCCGAGGGCGACCTCGTCGCCCCGGACGTCCTCGCCCCGGACGACGACACGTCCTGCTCCTGGGCCTGGCTCGACCTGCGGGCCGAACCCTGGGTGGTCTCCGTCCCCGCCGAGGACCGCTACTACGTCCTCCCGGTGCACGAACTCGACACCGTGTACGCGGGGTTCATCGGTGCCCGGGCCACCGGTCAGGAGGCCGGCGACCACCTGGTGGCCGGTCCCGGCTGGCAGGGGGAGGTGCCGGCGGGCATCACGGGCGTCATCCGCACCGCGAGCGAGCTGGTCGGCATCGTCGGCCGCACCCACCTGGCCGACAGCTCGCCGGCGGCCGTCTCGGATCTGAAGGCGATCCAGCAGCAGTACCGGCTGCGCCCGCTGCACGAGTACGCCGGCACCCCCGCGCCGGAGCCGGCCCCGCACCCGGTCTGGCCGGTCTGGCGCGAGGAGGTGCTGGAGACCATCGAGTTCTTCTCCTTCCTCGACTTCCTGCTCGGCTTCTTCCCGGTGCTCCCCGCCGATGCCGACCTGCGGGGCCGCCTCACCGACCTCGGTGTCGACGGCCGCGGCGAGTTCGAGCCGGCCGCCCTGCCGATCCAGGTCCGCGCCGAGATCGAGCGCGGCATCGCCGACGGCCGCACCGAACTGGCGCGGGCCGCCGAGCGGACCGCCGAGTCGTCCGGTCTCTTCGGCACCCGCGAACAGATCGGCACCGCGTACCTGAAGCAGGCGGTCGGCGCGATGAAGGGGCTGTACGGGCTGCCCGCGGAGGAGGCCTGGTACGGCGGCTGGACGGTCGACAGCGAGGGCAACGGCCCGCCGAGCGCCAGCGACCGCGACTACGTGCTGCGGTTCGCCCCGGACCGGTTGCCGCCCGCGCGGTACTTCTGGTCGGTCACCATGTACGCGCTGCCGGAGCGCCGGCCGGTCGACAACACCCTCGACCGGTACGCGATCGGCGACCGCACCCCCGGGCTGGTCCACGACCCGGACGGCGGCCTCACCCTCTACCTCCAGCACAAGCGGCCCGCCGACGCCCAGCACTCGGCCAACTGGCTGCCCGCGCCGGACGGGCCGTTCGCACCGGTCCTGCGGCTCTACGGCCCGGACGCGCAGGTGCTGGACGGCCGCTGGACGCCACCCCCGCTCACGCCCCGCTGAGCCGCCACCCGCCGTCCCGGCCGCCCCGCACCGAGCCGCCTCACCGCACCGGGCCGCCTCACTGCACCGCCCCGCACCGGGCCGCCTCACCGCTCCGCACCGGCTCGCCACCCGCCGTCCCACCCCCACCAGGCCCCGAGAAGGACCCCCGATGACCCAGCCCGAGCTGGAGGCCCTGGCCGCCGACGCCTACGTCTACGGCTACCCCCTGGTCTCCGACCTCACCATGGTCGAGCGCTTCACCGGGGGCGGCATGGGCACCCTGCCGGCGGCTCCGTTCAACCGGCTGAGCCACGCCACCCGGCTGGCCGAGCCGGGCGACCCCTTCGTCTCCGTCAACAACGACACCGTCTACTCGATCGCCCAGCTCGACCTCTCCGAGGGCCCGCAGGTGTTGCACGTTCCGGACACCGCCGGGGCGTACTACGTGCTGCAGTTCGTCGACGCGTGGACCGACAACTTCGCCTACGTCGGCAGCCGGGCCACCGGCACCGGCGAGCAGACCTGGCTGATCGTCCCGCCGAACTGGCACGGCACCCCACCGGATCCCGCCCGCGTCATCGTCGCGCCCACCACGATCGCCAGCATCGTCGGCCGCTTCGCCTGCACCGGCCCGGACGACCTGCCCCGGGTCCAGGCCCTCCAGGAGGCGCTGACGCTGAGCCCGCTGGAGCCCGGCGGGCTGATCGCGGGGCTGCCCGAGCCGGACCCGGACGTCCCCGAGCGGCTGGCCTTCTTCGAACGGCTCAGGGTCTGGATGGCGGCCTTCCCGCCCGCCGGCCCGGACGTCGAGTACCAGCGGCGGTTCGCCCCGCTGGGCCTGCTCGACCCCGACCCCTCGCCCTACCGGGCCGCCGCGCCCGAGTGGACCGCCGCCCTGCTCAAGGGCGTGGCGGCGGGCCGGGAGCGGGTCGAGGACGCCACCCGGCCGCCCGAGGACCACCCGGCCGGCGAGTGGCGCTCGGGGCTGCACCTCTTCGACTTCAACACCGACTACCTGGGCCCCGGCACGATCGACGATCCCGAGTGGCGCATCCCCGACCGCCGGGCCGCCTACCTCAGCCGGGCCGCCGCCGCCCGCGCCGGGCTCTGGGGCAACCACGCGTATGAGGCGGTGTTCGCCATGACCTACGACGACGCCGACGGCCGCCCGCTCAGCGGCGCCCACGCGTACACGCTGCGCTTCGACGAGCCGCCGCCGGCCGAGGCCTTCTGGTCCCTCAGCATGTACGGCCTGCCGGACTACTACCTGGTCGCCAACCCGATCGAGCGCTACGCGATCGGGGACCGCACCCCCGGCCTGGTGTACGGCGACGACGGCTCGCTGACCCTCCTGCTCCAGCACGAGCCGCCCGCCGACCCGGCCGCGGCGGCGAACTGGCTGCCCACCCCGGAGGGCGGCTTCCGCCCGATCATCCGGCTCTACCAGCCGACCCAGGCCGTGCTGGACGGCACCTACCGGGTGCCGCCGATCCGCCGGATCTGACCCCGGTCCTCGGGCCCTCCACCCGTACGCCGGGCCGACCGCGTCCCACCGGTACGCCCCGGCGCTCCCGCGCCTCGGCCCGGCCTCAGCGTGACATCGCCGGCGCACCGGAGGCGCCCGCCGGGGCCGACGCCCGCGCCGACCTCGACGGGGACGCCGACGGCCCCGGGGCGGCCGGCGCCCCGGACGACCCCGGCGGGGCCGAGGAGGCGCTCGGACTCGGCGCCGGTGACGACGGCGCGGCCGTGGGCGACGCCGCCCCGCCCGTCGGCGCGGGCGAGCCGGTCGTGCCGGGTGAACCGGGCGAACCGGTGGGGCCGGGCGTGGGCGAGCCGGACGGCCCCGCCGTCGGTCCACCCCCGCTGGACCCACCCCCGCCGGGCCCGCCGCCGGTCGGCGACCCGCCGGTCGGGGTGGCCGACGGCGTCGCGCCCGGTGACGGCCGGCCCGACTCCGTCGGGCCCTCGGTCGGCTCGACCGGGGTCGGACCGCCGCGACGGTGCGGGCCGCCCTCCAGGGTGACCACCGCCTGCGAGGGCGGCAGCGCGATCCGGGCGGTCCACGGCGTGGTCGGCGCGAGGTCGTCGTCGACGCTGACGATGACGGTGATCCGCTGGCCCGGTGCGAGCGTCCCGGCGTCCCGGCTGAGGCGGAGCCAGGCGGCGTCCACCACCGCGCGCCAGCGGATCTCCGTGGTGCCGGAGTTGGTGAGGGTGAGCACGGTCCGGTTGCCGTACTCGCCGGCCTCGACGGTCAGCAGTCCGGCCGCGGCCGAGGTGTCCGGGCCCCGCCCGGCGCCGGTGCCCGCGCCTACGCCCGGGCCGCTCGCGGGGGCCGGCGCCGCGACCAGGGTGGGGCTGCCGAGCGGGGTCGCGCCGTGCGCGGGTACCGGGACGGCCGGCCCCAACAGCCCAGGAAGCAACGTTTCTGCAGTCGCCGGCCCGGCCCAGGCCAGCTCCAGCCCGGCCACCGCGGGCGCAACGCCCCCCGCGCCCGGTCCGTTCGGACCCGCGGGCCCGCCCTGCCCGGGCCCGCCGTCCGGCCGGGGGCCAGCCGGGCGGTGCCCGGCGGACCGCCCGTCGTCATCGACCCGGACCGTGGAGACCGCCGCGGCCGTACCCGGCCCGCCGCCGCCCCGGTGCCCGGCCCAGAGCGCGACCACCGGCGCGGCCAGGACCGCCGCCAGCACGCCCGTGGTCACCACCCGCCGCCGCACCGCGAGCCCACGGCCCGCGTCGGGCGCCCGGTGGCGCGGGAACCCGCTCTGGTCGAACCGCAGGCACGGCTCGACCACCGGGACCGGCCCGGCCGCGCGCCGCCCCGGCGGTGGCCCGGCCGCGTGCGGCAGGAAGTGCACGCTGCCGGTGCCCCCGCCCCCGGCCGTCCCGCCACCGCCCCCGGCCGTCGGCGGTGCGGTCGCGGCCGGGGCGGTCGGCGCGCCGAGCACCGGGAGCCCGGAGAGACCGGCGGTGCCCGCCGACACCTCGTCGGCCACCCGCTCGGCGGTGCCCCGACAGGTCGGGCAGTCGACCACGTGCTGCACCAGCTCGCGGCGCAGGGCCGGGCCGAGCACCCAGTCCCGCCAGCTCTCCGCGCCCGCCCCGCCGAGCCGGTCCAGCTCGGGGCAGCTGCCGACGCCGAGCACCAGCAGCGCCGCCCTGGTCCGGCCGACCTCGGCCTCCGCCGAGGCGAGCAGCGCCCGGACTGCGTCGAACGGGAGGCCCAGCACGGCGGCCACCTCGATCGGGGTCAGCCGGTGGCGCACCGACAGCTCCAGCGCCTCGCGCTGCTCGGGGCCGGTGCCGGCCGCCTCGGGCCACGCGAGCGAGGCCAGTTCGCGCCGCCGCCGGGCCGCCTCCGCCTCGGACACGCCGCCCCGGGCCGCGACCGTCGCACCGCCGACCGCGGCCACGCCGACCGGGCCCGCCCCGGTGCCGGCCGCTCCCGGGCCCGCTCCGCTGCCGGCGCCGTCCTCCAACCGGCGGAGGCAGCAGTAGCGCGCCAGCGAGTAGAGCCAGGCCCGCACCAGTCCGGGCTCGGCGAGCCGCGCCCCGTGCCGCACCGCCAGCTCACGGACCTCGCACAGGGCGGCGGCGGCCGCGTCCTGCTCGCACAGCACCGAGAGGCAGTACGTGAACAGCCCGTCCACCTGCCGGTCGTACGCCGCGAGCACGGGGTCGCGCGGCGCTTCAGCACTCGTTGTCACGCGTCCGACGGTAGAGAGCGGGGGCGCGGGATCCGGGCTGTTCCCTGCTGTTGTACTTCTTTCGGGTAACAACATCGCCTGTTCGTGCACCGGCGGACCTCCGCCGGCGGACCTGGCCCCCGCCACCCGGCCCCCGCCACCCGGCCCACCGCCGGCCCCACCGCCGGCCCCACCCCCGGACCCACGGCCGACCGCCACCGGACCCCGGGCCACCGCCGGACCCGCGTTGTCGTACCCAGGCGCTACGGTGACCGCATGGCTGCCCGTTCCAAGACCACCGCCAAGCCGCGCCCGGCGTACCGCTGCACCGAGTGCGGCAACCAGCTGCCCAAATGGGTCGGCCGCTGCCCCGAGTGCAATGCGTGGGGCACCGTCGAGGAGTACGGCGCGGTGCCGATCCGGACGACGGCCGCCGGGCCGGTCAGCGCGCCGGCCCGCCCGATCGCCCAGGTCGACGGCCAGGTGGCGACGGCCCGCTCCACCGGCGTGCCCGAGCTGGACCGGGTGCTCGGCGGCGGTCTGGTCCCCGGCGCCGTGGTGCTGCTGGCCGGCGAGCCGGGCGTCGGCAAGTCCACCCTGCTGCTGGACGTCGCGGCCAAGGCGGCCAGTGCGCAGCACCGCACGCTGTACGTCACCGGCGAGGAGTCGGCCGGGCAGGTCCGGCTGCGTGCGGACCGGATCAACGCGCTCTCCGAGCACCTCTACCTCGCCGCGGAGTCCGACCTCGGGGCCGTCCTCGGCCACATCGAGGCGGTCAACCCCGGCCTGCTGATCCTGGACTCGGTGCAGACCATCGCCTCCGCCGAGCTGGACGGCGCCCCCGGCGGCCCGGCCCAGGTCCGCGAGGTGGCGAACGCGCTGATCCGGGCGTCCAAGGACCGCGGCATGGCCACCCTGCTGGTCGGCCACGTCACCAAGGACGGCCAGATCGCCGGCCCGCGGCTGCTGGAGCACCTGGTGGACGTGGTGCTGAGCTTCGAGGGGGACCGGCACGCCCGGCTGCGGCTCATCCGCGGGGTCAAGAACCGGTACGGCGCCACCGACGAGGTGGGCTGCTTCGAGCTGCACGACGAGGGCATCGCCGGCCTGGCGGACCCGTCCGGCCTCTTCCTGACCAGGCGTGACAAGCCCGTGCCGGGCACCTGCCTGACCGTCACCCTGGAGGGCAAGCGCCCGCTGGTCGCCGAGGTGCAGGCACTGATGGTGGACTCGCAGATCCCGTCCCCGCGCCGGACCACCTCCGGCCTGGAGTCGCCCCGGATCGCGATGATCCTGGCCGTGGTCGAGCGGCACGGCGGGGTCAAGCTCGGCAAGCAGGACATCTACACCGCGACGGTCGGCGGGGTGAAGCTGAGTGAGCCCTCGGCCGACCTCGCGGTCGCCCTGGCCGTGGCCAGCTCCTCCTCCGACACCCCGCTGCCGAGCAACCTGGTGGCGATCGGCGAGGTCGGCCTGGCGGGCGAGGTCCGGCGGGTGACGGGTGTGCAGCGCCGGCTGGCCGAGGCGCACCGGTTGGGCTTCACCCACGCCCTGGTCCCGCCGGACCCGGGCAAGGTGCCGGCCGGCATGAAGGTGGTCGAGGTGGCGGACATCGGCGAGGCGCTGCGGGCCATCCCGGGCCGCCGCCGTCCCGCGAAGCCGCGGAGTGAGGCCGCGTCGGCGCCGCCCACCCCGCGCCGGGCCGCCGCCCCGGCCCCCGTCGCCGCCTACCCGGAGGAGCTGATGGAGGGGTGGGAGCCGCTCGACTCCGACGAACTGCGCTGACCCAAGCCCTGTCGATGCCGGTCGCAGTTAGACTTTCCCCTGTCTCATTGGTGATAAGGCAGTACTAAGCGACAGAGCAACAGACCGTAGGCCGGCGCACCGCGCGAGGCGCGCGGTACGGGGTCGACCGGAGGAGTCACGTGGCAGCCAGCGACCGGGCGGACAAGTCCTCCCGCGAGGAGGCCCTGCTGCGGGCCTCCCTCACCGCCATCGCCCCCGGCACGGGGCTGCGTGACGGCCTGGAACGGGTGCTGCGGGCCAACACCGGCGGTCTGATCGTGCTCGGGTTCGACAAGACGGTCGAGTCGATCTGCACCGGCGGTTTCGTCCTGGACGTGGAGTTCACCGCGACCAGGCTGCGCGAGCTGTGCAAGCTCGACGGCGCCGTCGTGCTGGACAAGGACATCACCAAGATCGTCCGGGCCGGGGTCCACCTGATGCCGGACTCGACCATCCCCACCGACGAGACCGGCACCCGCCACCGCACCGCGGAGCGGGTCAACCGGCAGACCGGTTTCCCGGTGGTCGCGGTCTCGCACTCGATGCGGCTGATCGCGATGTACGTCAACGGCACCCGCCGGGTGCTGGAGGACTCCACCACCGTCCTCTCCCGGGCCAACCAGGCGCTGGCCACCCTGGAGCGGTACAAGCTCCGCCTGGACGAGGTGGCCGGCACGCTCTCCGCGCTGGAGATCGAGGACCTGGTGACGGTCCGGGACGTCACCGCGGTGGCGCAGCGGCTGGAGATGGTCCGGCTGATCGCCACCGAGATCGCCGGCTACGTGCTGGAGCTCGGCATCGACGGCCGGCTGCTCTCGCTGCAGCTGGACGAGCTGATCGCGGGCGTGGAGCCGGAGCGCGAGCTGGTCGCCCGGGACTACTTCCCGGAGCGGGCCGCGAAGAAGGGCCGGACGGTCAACGAGGTGCTGGCCGACCTGGAGGCGCTGACCCACGCCGAGCTGCTGGACCTGCAGACCGTCGCCAAGGCGCTCGGCTACTCGGGCACGCCGGAGTCGCTGGACTCGGCGGTCTCGCCGCGCGGCTACCGGCTGCTGGCCAAGATCCCGCGGCTGCCCAACACGGTGATAGAGCGGTTGGTCGAGCACTTCGGCGGGCTGCAGAAGCTGCTGGCGGCCAGCATCGACGATCTGCAGACGGTCGAGGGCGTCGGCGAGACCCGGGCCCGCTCGGTCCGCGAGGGCCTCTCCCGCCTCGCCGAATCGTCCATCCTGGAGCGCTACGTCTGACAGCGGCGCCGCGAGCGCCCGGCGCCGCCGAGCAGTTGCCGGGACGGCCCCGGGGATCCACGGATCCCCGGGGCCGTCCGCGTTCCCGGGGCCACCGCGTCACCACGACCGGGGCCCCCGCACGCCGTGCCGCCGGCCCCGCGGAGAAAGCCGCACCACCGCTCCCGCGGAGAACGCCGACGCCCCGGCGCGGGGACCGGCCGGGGCGAACGGGACGACGATGTGCGGTACGGCAGGAGTTGAGGAGTGGTCAGCTCTCCAGCCGGATCGAGGAGCGCGCCGAGGCCTGGCCTCCGGAGAGGCCGGTGAGCTCGGCGACCACCAGGTAGTTCCCGGTGGGCGCGGGGGCCGGGTCGGCCGTGGCGCACTGCGGCTTGCTGCGGACGCGGTCCCAGGTGAAGGTCTCGGTCAGGCTGCCGTTCGCCGGGATCTGCACCCAGCTGCTGCCCCGGTCCTGCGGGCAGTCGCCGGAGGACCAGACGCGGTCGCCGTTGCTCGCCGTCACGGTGATGGCGGAGGCCGTGCGGCCGAGGTCCACCCGGCAGTTGGCGCCGGAGGCGTTGTGCACGGTCAGCGCCAGCTTCGGCTTGTCCTTGGGCTGGTAGGCGTTCTGGGCGCCGGCCAGCTCCAGCGTCACCTGGGAGGAGACGCAGACCGGCAGCGCCATGACCTCGGAGGTGTTCACCGGGGGCGTTCCGCCGGTGCCGCCGGCACCGCCGCCCGTGCCACCGCTCGCCCCGCCGGCACCACCGGTACCGCCGGCCGCTGCGCCGCCCGCCGCCGCACCGCCCGCCGCTGCGCCCCCTCCGGTTGCGCCACCGCCGGTGGTGCCGCCGGTGCTGAGGCTGACGTCGCCGCCGCCGGAGCCGGAGACCGCCCCGCCGCCTGTGCTGCCGCCGCCGCTCCCGCTGCTGCCGGGACGCGAGTTGTTCGCGGGGCCGCTGGGCGAGGCGCCGGGCGTGATCGCCTGGGCGGGGGTCTGGGACGGCGCGGCCTGCGCGGCCTTGCCCGCCGATCCGTCACCGCCGCCCTGATCGGACATCAGCCAGTAGACCAGGGCGATGACCGCGGCGACGGCGACGGCGACGACGAGGCGTCGGCGCCAGTAGATCGAGGCCGGCAGCGGTCCGACGGGTTGACGGAGAGAGGGCACGCCCAAACTCTACGAGACAGTGTGTGCCCCTTGACGCACCAACACCGCACAGTCGCCCCTTCCTTCACATGATCCGCCATTTGCGCCGTTCGGGCGAGGCCGATCGGGGGTTTTCGGGTGCGGTGCAGACCTCGCCACTCCGCTTCGGTCGGCCGGGTCGGCATGGGAGGATCGAAGGGCCATGGCTGCCACCACCGTCACCCCCGCCGTCCCCCGCCCCGCCGCCCGCCCGGCCACCGCCGCCGGCCCGGCCGGGGCGGACGCCGCCGCCGTCAAGCTCGCGCTGCCGCTGCCGGTGCTGCACTCGACCGTCCTCGGCTGGTACGAGGCCAACGCCCGCGACCTGCCCTGGCGGACCCCCGAGGCCACGCCCTGGGCGGTGATGGTGAGCGAGTTCATGCTCCAGCAGACCCCGGTCAAGCGGGTGCTGCCCGCCTGGGCGGCATGGCTGGAGCGCTGGCCGACCCCGGCCCACCTGGCCGCCGAGGCGCCCGGCGAGGCGGTCCGGATGTGGGGGCGGCTGGGCTACCCGCGGCGCGCCCTGCGGCTGCACGCGGCGGCGGTGGCGATCACCGAGGAGCACGGCGGCGAGGTTCCGGACGACCACGCGACGCTGCTCTCGCTGCCCGGAGTGGGCGAGTACACGGCCGCCGCCGTGGCGTCCTTCGCCTTCCGCCAGCGGCACGTGGTGCTGGACACCAACGTCCGCCGGGTCTTCGCCCGGGCGGTGACCGGCGTGGAGTACCCGGCGCAGGCCACCACGGCGGCCGAGCGCCGGACGGCGACCGCGCTGCTGCCCGCGGACACCGGGACGGCCGCGACATGGGCGGTCGCGGTGATGGAGCTGGGCGCACTGGTCTGCACGGCCCGCGGCCCGGAGTGCGGCGACTGCCCGCTGTTCACCGCCTGCGCCTGGCAGCGGGCCGGCTGCCCGCCCTACGAGGGTCCGGCGCGGCGCGGCCAGTCGTACGAGGGCACCGACCGGCAGGTCCGCGGGAAGCTGCTCGCGGTGCTGCGGGCCGAGCACGGCACGGTGGAGCAGGCCCGGCTGGACGCCGTCTGGCCGGACCCGGTGCAGCGGGCCCGGGCGCTGGACGGCCTGGTCGCCGACGGCCTGGTCGAACCGGTGGAGCAGGGCGTCTACCGGCTCCCGCAGTAGCCCCGCAGCCGGCGCCGGCCGGGCCGGCCACCCCCGCCCCGCCCGGTCCCCGAACCGCAGAGCACCACCCGCACCGCCCCGCACGGCCGTGCTCCGGCCCGGTGACCGAGGACCCCGGAAAACGCGGATCCCCCCTCCCGAGGCGGAAGGGGGGATCTCCGGGCCGGCGTCAGATCGCGACGGCCTCGGCGTTGGGCTCGGCGGCCTTGCCGCCGTCGCCGTCCTTCGGCGGGGCGCCGGAGCCCCGCAGCGGGACCTCGCGCATGAAGACCGAGGCGGCGACCGCGATCACGGCGACCGCGGCACCCCAGAGGAAGACGGTGTGAATGCCGTTGGACACCGCGTGGTGGTAGGCGTCCTGGACCGGGGCGGGCATCGCCTTGAGCGTTTCCAGGCTCACCTGGTTCGGGTCGGCCTTGCCGCCGCCCGCGGCCGCATCGCCGAGCCGCTCCTTCATGGTCTCGGTGACCCGGCTGTTGAACAGCGCACCGAACAGCGCGACCCCGAACGAGCCGCCGATGGTGCGGAACAGGGTGGCGGTGGAGCTGGCCACGCCCATGTCCTTCAGCTCGACGCTGTTCTGCGCGACCAGCATGGTGATCTGCATCAGGAAGCCCATGCCCGCACCGAGCACGACCATCCAGCAGGCGGAGGTGAAGCTGCTGGTCTCGGTGCCCATGGTGGAGAGCAGGACCATGCCGCCGGTCATCACGATCGTGCCGATGATCGGGTAGATCCGGTACTTGCCGGTCTTGGTCACCGCCTGGCCGACCACCAGCGAGATGACCAGCATGCCGAACATCATCGGCATCAGCAGCAGGCCGGAGCTGGTGGCCGAGGCGCCCTGGACGGTCTGCTGGTAGAGCGGCAGGAAGACGGTCGCACCGAACATCACGAAGCCGACGATGAAGCCGATCAGTGAGACCAGGGTGAAGTTCAGGTTCTTGAACAGGTCGAGCGGGAGCATCGGCTCCTGCACCCGCTGCTCGACGTAGCAGAAGGCGATCAAGGTGGCAGCTGCCAGCGCGGCCAGGCCCAGGATCTGCTTGGAGCCCCAGGCGTAGTCCTGCCCGCCCCAGGTGGTGATCAGGGTGAGCGCGGTGATGCCGGTGGTGAGCAGGAGCGCGCCGACGTAGTCGATCCGGGCCTTGTTGTGGACCTTCGGCAGCTTCAGGGTGACGACGACGACGGCGAGCGCGACCACCCCGAGCGGCAGGTTGATGTAGAAGGTCCAGCGCCAGCTCAGGTGGTCGGTGAGGAAGCCGCCGATCAGCGGGCCTCCGACGGTGGCGAGCGCCATCACCGCGGCGAACATGCCCTGGTACTTGCCGCGGTCGCGCGGCGGGACCAGCGCACCCATGATCGACATCACGCCGACCATCAGGCCGCCGGCGCCCAGGCCCTGCAGCGCACGGAAGCCGATCAGCTCGTTCATGTTCTGCGAGAGGCCGGAGAGGGCCGAGCCCGCCAGGAAGATCACGATCGACGTGAGGAAGGTGCCCTTGCGGCCGTAGAGGTCGCCGAGCTTGCCCCAGATCGGGGTGGAGGCGGCGGTGGCCAGGATGTAGGCGGTGACCACCCAGGACAGGTGCTCGGCGCCGCCGAGGTCGCGGACGATGGTCGGCATCGCGGTGCCGACGATCAGGTTGTCGAGCATGGCCAGCAGCATGGTGACGACCAGGCCGATCATGACCAGGCGGATCTCACGGGGGGAGCGTGCGGGCTCCTCCTCCTCGGCGGCCTTCTTCTCCGGTGCCGGGTCGGCGGCCTTCGTTTGTGACATGGGGTGGTGTCTCCCGGACTGGATCGGACGGTCGGGCTGGCCGCTTGCTCGGCCTACTTACTTGTCGCCCGGCTAGTTTTGTGGACCGTCGGCACGGTAGGTTGTCCACTAGCCGGTCGTCAAGCCAGTTTTCCCGACGGCCCCCCGGGCAGGGAGAATGTGGCCGGGGGGCGGGCATCGGGAGCCGGGCCCGGCTAATGCAGCACTCCGACCGACGCATGAGGCAGGCCATGGGTACGACGCACAACCCGCGCAGCGACACCCGGGCCCGCATCATCGCGGTCGCACTGGAGCTGTTCTCCGAGCAGGGCTACGAGCAGACCTCGCTGCGCGAGATCGCCGACCGGCTCGGTGTCACCAAGGCGGCGCTGTACTACCACTTCAAGACCAAGGACGACATCGTCCACGGCATCGTCGAGGGCATGGCCGCACCGAT
Organism: Kitasatospora sp. NPDC090091; assembly: GCF_044747365.1. Classification (NCBI taxonomy): domain Bacteria; kingdom Bacillati; phylum Actinomycetota; class Actinomycetes; order Kitasatosporales; family Streptomycetaceae; genus Kitasatospora; species Kitasatospora sp. NPDC090091. Next base: position 172,903 of record NZ_JBIVDY010000009.1, on the reverse strand, counting down.
CGACGAGACCATCGCCTGGGGCCGGACGCAGCCCTGGTCGCCCGCACTGCGGGACGAGCTGATCCGGCGGTTCGCGGCCGGCATGTCCGAGCGGGCGCCGCTGCTGCGCTTCTTCCACGAGAACCAGCCCGCGCTGCGCGACTCGCCCGCCGGGCTGGAGTTCCGCGACCGCATGATCGCGATGGTCCGGCTGGTGCACGGCCCGGACGCCACCTTCGAGGATCGGCTGCGCGCCGCGATGTCGCTGTTCACCATCAACTCGGCGCTCTTCCTGCTCAAGCAGGACACCACCGAGTGCGAGGCCGAGGGGCACGCCGAGGGCGCCCCGGTGAAGGTGGCCACGCTGGAGGAGGCGATGGCGGCCGCCCAGCGGGTGGCGCTGGAGATCGGCGGTCTGATCGACCGCCCCGCCGCGGCCGTCTGAGGCGGCCGTCCGACACCGGCTCACCCGCCCGCCACCCGGCGGGCCCCGGCGCTGCCACCCGGCTCACCGGGCCGCCGCCGCGCACACCGAAGGGCGGCCGGATCGGTGACCCGGCCGCCCCGAGAGCATCGGACGGTTCCTCAGAACCCGGTGACGCCGTGCCCGGAGAGGTAGGCGATCGGGTTGATCACCGCGCCGTAGTGGTTGCTGGAGCGGATCTCGAAGTGCAGGTGGGGCCCGGTCGAGTTGCCGGTGCTCCCGGACCGGCCGATCTGCTCGGCCGCCGACACCTTCTCGCCCTTCGACACCGAGATCGACGACATGTGCGCGTACTGCGCGTACCGCCCGTCGGCGAGCCGGAGCACGACCTCCTTGCCGTAGGCGCCGTCCCAGCCGGCCGAGACCACGGTGGCGTTGCCGACGGCCAGCAGCGGGGTGCCGGGGGCGACCGCGAAGTCCACCCCGGTGTGGTAGCCGGCCGCGTACTCGGGGTTGGCCACGCCGTACGGGTTGCTGGTCGGCGCGCCCGGCACGGGCGCGGACCACTCGGGGGCGGGCGCCGGCGCGGGGGCGGGTGCCGGGGCCGGCGCGGGCTCCGGGGCGGGGGCGGGCGCCGGTTCGGCCGGCGGGGCCTGGTCCTGGGACGCCGCCGGGGCGGCGGGCGGCTCGGGGGCCTGCAGGTTGGCGGCGATCGCCACGTACTCCTGGGCCGACTCCTGGTCGTGCGCCAGCTTGTACGAGCTCGGGCCGGCCACCTGGACCACGCCCGCGGCGGGCGCCGCGCCCTGCGGGGCGGTGAACGCCGAGCTGCCGGGAGTCGTGGGTATGACCGTCTGCGCCGAGGCGCTGCCGGGGGCGGCGACCAGCAGGGCGCCGGACAGTATCACCGCGCTGGCGCCGACCGCGGTGGCGGTGCGGTGCCGGGTGGCCCGCAGCGGGCCCTCGGCCAGCGTGTTCCGCGGGGTGGTCAGCGCGCGCAGCGGGGCGGCGTGGGTGCGGACGGCCTGGCCGAGCCGGGGCTGCCAGGCCGCCGCCTGGGTCGCCGCGCGGGCGGCGAGGCGGCGGAGGGCCGGCCCCATGGGCGGGACGGAAGACATCGGAAGCTCAACCTCACGGACGTACGGGGACAGCACAACGAGCCCGTTCGGGCGTGCTGAGCGGGGGACCACTCAGGTGTAACCGTCACCGAGCGGAGTCCCAAAAGGTGTGACCTACTACGGCGTGTAGTCAGCGTCGCGCCGGAGATTCAAGCTGATGGAGTAACGATCATTCGATCGGATAGTCCGTTCGGGGCCGGGGGCGCCCAGGAGGCCCCTCGGCCGCTCCTACTACGGCCGCTCGTACCGCCCGGGGCCCCTGTGACCAGTGCCACCCGCCGCGGGGGTTTGCGGCCCGTCCAGGCCCCGCGGAGCCGCCCTCACGAGGCCCCGGGGCACGCCGCCGGCGCCGGCGGTGTCCGCACCGCTGACCGGAAGCCCCCGCTGCGGGACCATCGACGCATGTATCCCAACAGGAGCGAATCCACCGAGGACGGCCGGGGCCCGAGCCTCCAGGAGCGCCGCTACGCCGCGCTGCGCGGCTGCGAGCGGCTGCTCTCCGGCGCCCGGCCGCGGAGCATGCGCGAGCGGCTCGCCGACCTGGCCGAGGACGCCGGCGGCGTGTACGACCTGGACCGGCGGCCGGACATGTACGGCGACGGCGTGGTCCGCGCCCTGGAGCGGAGGGTCGCGGAACTGCTCGGCACCGAGGACGCGGCCTTCTTCCCGACCGGCACCATGGCCCAGCAGGTCGCGCTGCGGATCCACGCCGAGGCGGCCGGCCTGTGGACGGTCGCGACGCACCCGCTCGGCCACACCGAACAGCACGAGCGGCAGGCGCTCTCCGCACTGAGCGGTCTGCGCAGCGTCTGGCCCACGGTCGCGCCCCGCCTGCCGACCGTGGCCGAGCTGCGCGCCTTCGACGAGCCGTACGCGGCGATGATCGTGGAGCTGCCGCTGCGCGAGGCCGGGTTCGTGCTGCCGTCCTGGGACGACCTGCTGGCGGTGGCCGCGGTGGTCCGGGAGGAGCAGGGCGCCGCGCTGCACCTGGACGGGGCCCGGATCTGGGAGTCGGCGGTGCACTTCGGCCGCCCGCTGCCGGAGGTCGCCGCGCAGGCCGACTCGGTCTACGTCTCCTTCTACAAGACCCTGGGCGGGATCAGCGGCGCCGCGCTGGCCGGCGGCGAGGGCTTCGTCCGGACCGCCAAGGCCTGGCGGCACCGCTACGGCGGACAGCTCTTCCAGCAGTGGCCCGCGGCGCTCTCCGCACTGGCCGGCCTGGACCGAGAACTACCGCGCCTGGACGGGTATGTGACGCACGCCAAGGCGGTCGCGGCGGCGCTCGCCGAGGGGTTCGCGGCGGTCCCGGGCGCCCGGGTGCACCCGGCCCCGCCGCACACCCACCAGTTCCAGCTCTGGCTCCCGCACACCCCGGAGGAGCTGGACACGGCGGGGCTGCGGCTGGTGGAGGAGACCGGGGCGGCGCTCTTCGGCGGCTGGCGGGAACAGGGGCTGCCGGGGCTGTCGATGACCGAGGTGACGGTGGCGGCCGACGCGCTGGAGTGGACGGAGAAGGACGTCGCGGAGGCGGTCGCGGCCTTCGTCGCGCTTCTGCCGGACCGCAGGTAGGACCGGGCCCGGGCGGCCGGGCCCCGAGCGGCCCGGCCGCCCGGAAAGGCGTCCGGCCCGCCCCCGCAGGTGCGGGGACGGGCCGGACGGTGCATCAGAGGCGCCTGGTCAGAGGCTGATCGTCACTGCTCGGTTCGATCAGTTGTCGACCGGACGGACCCGGATCCAGGTCTCCAGGTAGTTCGAGGACTCGTTCTCGACCTCGATGCTGGTGCCCGTCTTCGGGACGATGACGCTGCTGTACGGGTTGTCCTTCGACCAGTACGACTTCAGGTCGGAGAACTCGTCGACGCCCTTGGCCTTCGGAACGACGGTCTCGACGCCGCCCTTGTGCAGCGACAGGCTGTCGACCCGGCGCGAGCCGAAGGTCGAGTCGTAGCCCTGGATGCGCGGGCGCATCAGGCTGCCGTCGGCCCACTTGATCGGGGTCGGGTGCGAGTCGATCGGGAGGATCAGACCCGAGCCCGGGTGGTTGGTGACGTTGTTGTCGCTCTGCGACTCGTCCCACAGCCAGATCAGCAGACCGGCCTGGTAGGGGTAGTGCTCCACCCAGTTCGGCTTGGTGGTGCCGAAGCCGAAGTTGTACGGGCCGACCTGGAGGGTCCGGTCGTACGAGACGTACTGGCGGTTCTCGGCGATGTAGTACTGGTTGTAGTCGTTCGAGAACTTGCCGGTGATCCGGGAGAAGCCGTTGGCGGCCCAGCCGTTGTCACCGTTCTCGGCGCCGTCGGTGAAGACGGTGGCGCCGTCGGCGGCGATGGCGATCTCGTCCAGGGCCAGGCCCTTGAGGTGCAGACCGCCGTCGGTGGTGTAGTGGAAGCGGACCTTGACGGCCTTGCCGGCGTAGGCGTCCAGCGGGAACGACAGGTCGCCCCACTTGCCACCCGAGTTGCCGGTCAGGGCGGCCTTGTCGGAGGCGTTCTTCGGGATGGCGACGCCGTTGAAGGTGCCGTCCAGGGCGGTCCAGTTGGCGCCGCCGTCGGTCGAGACCTCGGCGTAGCCGTAGTCGAAGTCCTGCTCGATGTCGTACCAGGCCTTGGCGGTGAGCGAGGCCTTGGTCTTGCCGGTCAGGTCGACGTCACGGGCCAGCGAGACGTTCAGGTCGTCGGCGCTGCCGCTCCACCACTCGTTGCCACCCGCGAACGGGGTGTTGATCTCGGTGGTGACGGTCTTCTTCGGCAGGTCGACGACCAGCGCCTGCGGCAGCTTGGTGTTGAACTCGACCGGGCCGATGTGGTGGGTCGACTCGGTGCCGGCCTTGGCCTTGTCGTACTTCAGCCAGCCGAGCTTGAGCTTGCTCCAGGCGTCGAGGTCGTTCGGCATGTCGCCGATCGAGTTCTTGCCCTCGCCGAGCCAGGAGCCGGAGGACATCAGCGACCAGAAGCCGACCGAGTTGTCGATCCCGCTGCCCGAGGTGTCGTAGAGGTCCGGCAGACCGAGGTCGTGGCCGTACTCGTGGGCGAAGACACCGAGGCCGCCGTTCTCCGGCTGCATGGTGTAGTCGCCGATCCAGATGCCGGTGCTGCCGACCGGGGTGCCACCGAGCAGGTTGCCGGCGGGGCCGGTCGAACCCTGCGAGGAGCCGTAGGCGTACGAGCGGTGGGCCCAGAGCGCGTCGGTGCCCTGCTTGCCACCGCCGGCCGACTGGTCCTCACCGGCGTGCACGATCTGGAAGTGGTCGATGTAACCGTCGGGCTCGTTGAAGTTGCCGTCGTGGTCGAAGTCGTACCGGTCCCACTGGTCGTACTGCGCGATGGTGGCCTTGATCTGAGCGTCCGTCTGGCCCTTGGCCTTCTGGTCGGCGACCCAGGCGGTGATGCCGTCGCGGATGAGGTCCTGCGCGTTGGAGCAGACGTGCTGGCCGCAGTAGTCCGAGCCGTAGCGGGCCTCGTTCCACGGCACCTTGACCCAGTCGGTGACCTGGCCGTCGACGGAGTAGCGGCCCGAGGACTGCTTCTCGTAGTACGTCTTCAGCGAGTCCTGGGTCTTGCTGAAGTACATGTCCTGGTAGTGCTGCTGGTTGTAGTCAGCCTGCCAGAGCGTCGAGTTGTTGGTGGCCGCGTCGGGCTTCTCGATCTGGTTGTGCGACGGACCGGGGGTGCCGCCGTACTTGACCTTGCCGTCCGGAGTCTTCGTGGTGGTGTCCACCTGGTCGCTGAAGTCGACCAGGATGGTGAAGATCTTGTCCGTGCGCTCGCGGGCCAGCTCGACGTACTTGTCCTTGCCCAGCTTGATGCTGGTGCTGCCGCCGTGCTCCTCGATCTTCGCGGTGCCCGCGAGCAGCTGCTCGGTGGCGGCCTTCTGCTCGGCCTCGACCTTGGCGGTCAGCGGGCCCGGAATGTTGTGTTCAGTGCTGACCTGAACAGCGTCGGCCGGGTCCTGCGGGGCCGGGGCGGAACCGGCCGCGACGGCCGTGCCCGGGAGCAGGCCCGCGCCGAGCGCGGCTATGACCGCCGTGGCCGAGACGGCCGCAGCGGCTTTCCTGGTCATCTTCAACGTTGTGACGTCCTCCCCAAACCGGCCGGCTCTTGGCCTCCCGGTAAACCAATGAAAGACAGGTGGAGGACATTTGATCCAAGCGTGGACGGAAAAGATAGACCTTGACCGTGACATGGCCACAGCGCTATGCTCCGCGACCCTCTATCAGATGATGAGTCGTCAACAACATTGTCATTAATGATGACAGTTGAGTCGATCGTGTTCGCACGAGCCCCTGAGGGGGCCTCCGACCTGCGGCTTCGTGGGCAGGATCACAGGTTTTGCGACGTCACGTAAAACGTTCTGAGCCCCCGGCGCGAACGCCGGGGGCTCAGAACGTTTGCTGTTGTCTGTTAAATGTTGCTACTTCGTCAGGTCCGGACCGGACGAGGCGACAGCAGCCGGAGTGTCCGCGACCGCGGACTTCTCCTCGCCGCGGAAGGTGAAGGTGGCCTCCTTGCCCTCACCCTCGACATCGACGACCACGATGTGGCCGGCCCGCAGCTCGCCGAAGAGGATCTTCTCGGAGAGGTGGTCCTCGATCTCGCGCTGGATGGTGCGGCGCAGCGGACGGGCACCCAGGATCGGGTCGTAGCCGCGCTTGGCCAGCAGCTTCTTGGCCTCGACGCTGAGCTCCAGGCCCATGTCCTTGTCCTTGAGCCGCTCGTCCACCTTGGCGATCATCAGGTCGACGATCTGGATGATGTCGTCCTCGGACAGCTGGTGGAAGACCACGATGTCGTCGACGCGGTTCAGGAACTCGGGGCGGAAGTGCTGCTTGAGCTCCTCGCCGACCTTCGCCTTCATCCGCTCGTACCCGGTCTGGGTGTCGCCCTGGGCCGCGAAGCCCAGGTTGAAGCCCTTGGAGATGTCCCGGGTGCCGAGGTTGGTCGTCATGATGATGACGGTGTTCTTGAAGTCGACCACGCGGCCCTGGGAGTCGGTCAGGCGACCGTCCTCCAGGATCTGCAGCAGCGAGTTGAAGATGTCCGGGTGGGCCTTCTCGACCTCGTCGAAGAGGACGACCGAGAACGGCTTGCGGCGGACCTTCTCGGTCAGCTGGCCGCCCTCCTCGTAGCCCACGTAGCCGGGGGGCGAACCGAAGAGCCGGGAGACGGTGTGCTTCTCGGAGAACTCGGACATGTCGAGCGCGATCAGCGCGTCCTCGTCGCCGAAGAGGAACTCGGCCAGCGTCTTGGACAGCTCGGTCTTACCGACACCGGACGGGCCGGCGAAGATGAACGAGCCGCCGGGGCGCTTCGGGTCCTTGAGGCCCGCACGGGTGCGCCGGATGGCCTGGGAGAGCGCCTTGATGGCGTCCTTCTGGCCGATGACGCGCTTGTGCAGCTCGTCCTCCATGCGCAGCAGGCGGGAGGTCTCCTCCTCGGTCAGCTTGAAGACCGGGATGCCGGTGGCGGTGGCCAGGACCTCGGCGATGAGCTCCTCGTTGACCTCCGCGACGACGTCCATGTCGCCGGCCTTCCACTCCTTCTCGCGCTTGGCCTTGGCCTGCAGGAGCTGCTTCTCGTCGTCGCGCAGGGACGCGGCCTTCTCGAAGTCCTGCGCGTCGATCGCGCTCTCCTTCTCGCGGCGCACGTCGGCGATCTTCTCGTCGAACTCGCGCAGGTCCGGCGGCGCGGTCATCCGGCGGATGCGCATCCGGGAGCCGGCCTCGTCGATCAGGTCGATCGCCTTGTCCGGGAGGAAGCGGTCGGAGATGTACCGGTCGGCCAGGGTGGCGGCGGCGACCAGGGCGGAGTCCGTGATGGAGACCCGGTGGTGGGCCTCGTAGCGGTCGCGCAGGCCCTTGAGGATCTCGATGGTGTGCGGCAGCGAGGGCTCCGCGACCTGGATCGGCTGGAAGCGGCGCTCCAGCGCGGCGTCCTTCTCCAGGTGCTTGCGGTACTCGTCCAGGGTGGTGGCACCGATGGTCTGCAGCTCGCCGCGGGCCAGCATCGGCTTCAGGATGCTGGCGGCGTCGATGGCGCCCTCGGCGGCGCCCGCGCCGACCAGGGTGTGCAGCTCGTCGATGAACAGGATGATGTCGCCGCGGGTGCGGATCTCCTTGAGCACCTTCTTCAGGCGCTCCTCGAAGTCACCGCGGTAGCGCGAGCCGGCCACCAGGGCGCCGAGGTCCAGCGTGTAGAGCTGCTTGTCCTTGAGCGTCTCCGGGACCTCGCCCTTGACGATCGCCTGGGCCAGGCCCTCGACCACGGCGGTCTTGCCGACGCCGGGCTCACCGATCAGCACGGGGTTGTTCTTGGTGCGGCGGGACAGCACCTGCATGACCCGCTCGATCTCCTTCTCGCGCCCGATCACCGGGTCGAGCTTCGCCTCGCGGGCGGCCTGCGTGAGGTTGCGGCCGAACTGGTCCAGGACCAGCGAGGTGGACGGGGTGCCCTCGGCGGGCCCGCCGGCCGTGGCCGACTCCTTGCCGCCACCGGTCTGGTAGCCGGAGAGCAGCTGGATGACCTGCTGGCGCACCCGGTTGAGGTCGGCGCCCAGCTTCACCAGGACCTGGGCGGCGACGCCCTCGCCCTCGCGGATCAGGCCGAGCAGGATGTGCTCGGTGCCGATGTAGTTGTGGCCGAGCTGCAGGGCCTCCCGGAGCGACAGCTCCAGGACCTTCTTCGCCCGGGGGGTGAAGGGAATGTGACCGGACGGGGCCTGCTGGCCCTGGCCGATGATCTCCTCGACCTGCTGGCGAACGGCCTCAAGAGAAATCCCGAGGCTCTCCAGGGCCTTAGCGGCGACACCCTCACCCTCGTGGATCAGACCCAGGAGGATGTGCTCGGTGCCGATGTAGTTGTGGTTGAGCATCCGGGCTTCTTCCTGAGCCAGGACGACAACCCGCCGCGCGCGGTCGGTGAACCTCTCGAACATCGTTTATCGCTCCTCAGAGCGGTCGGGCAGTTCGGGGTCGGTCCCCGCCCTGTCCTTCCGCATGCTAGTCCCGCTCAGCGGCGCGGCCCACGGATTCACTCCCCGGTACGGGAGCGAGATGCTGCGCGACCAGCCGACACCAATCCCAACCTGATGCTGGGAGACGGTGTTCCCACAGGTGGGCCGGATGCACCAGATACCGCTACGCCATCGGCGAACAACGCCGGCCTCGGCGGATCCGGGCGGCCTGCGGTCGGTCGCACGTACTGCCCCGGTCGGGGTGGTCCGACCCCGTCCACCTGCATTCATACCCGGTATCGGGGCGGTTCTCGCGCAGTTTCCGCGGTGGCGGTGTTCGCCTGGCGAGAAGTCGGCCGGCGGTGACGGCGGTTCAGCTGCGGCCGTTGCGGCCGTTGCGGTCGGTAGGCCGTACCGGTGGTGTCGGCGTTACCGCTCCGCCCCTACAGCGTTGCACAGCTCGTGATTGTTCCGCCGCCCGAGCCGCTGCCCCGGCCGCTGCCCCGTCCGACGGCCGAGCCGCTGCCCGGGCCGACGGCCGCAGCCGCGCCCGGCGGGGCACCCCCGCCCGGGCCGGCGGCCGCCCGGCCGTGTGCCGCGGGGCGCGGAGGAAGTTCCTCCGCGCCCCGTGCGTGTGGCCGGAAGGCCGCGGGTTCCCACCGGGGCCCCGCACCCGCTCCGGCGGTCCGGCGGCGCCGGGATCAGGACGCGTTGGCCTTCTCGTAGGCCTCGCGGACGTTGCTCGGCACCCGGCCGCGGTCGTTGACCTCCAGGCCCTGCTCCTTGGCCCACGCGCGGATCTTGGCGGTGTCCGGAGCGCTGCCGGACGGCCGCGGAGCCGCGCTGCGGCCCGGGCGGCGGGGGCCGGCCAGGCGGCCGCTCTGCTTGCGGCCCTTCTCCACGTACGGCGCCAGCAGACCGCGCAGCTTGTCCGCGTTGGCGCTCTTCAGGTCGATCTCGTAGGCAACGCCGTCGAGCGCGAACGTCACCGTCTCGTCCGCCGAACCACCGTCGAGATCGTCTTCAAGAATGACCTGCACCCTCTGTGCCACGGGCTTCCCTTTCCGCTAAACGACCCATTGCCTAAGGAAAGGAAAGCGCCTTTCCGCGGAAAACACAAACCCCTGCCCGGTCCCGGGGGCGGTCACAGGTGCAGCAGCATGCGCGAGTTGCCCAGTGTGTTGGGCTTCACGCGCTCCAGGTCGAGGAACTCCGCGACACCTTCATCGTACGAGCGGAGAAGTTCTTCATAGACATCCGTAGCGATCGCCGCCGGGTCTGTCGTACCATCATCGGTTTCCTGGAGCTCGCCGATCTCGACGAAACCGTGTTTCGCGAAGAAGGGCACCTCGAACGTCAAGCAGAAAATCCGACGGACGCCCAGCCAGCGCGCGGTCTGCAGCAGCTTCTCCAGCAGGAGGTGCCCGACCCCGTGCCCGCGGCAGGACGGGTCGACCGCGAGCGTGCGGACCTCGGCGAGGTCCTCCCACATGACGTGCAGTGCTCCGCAGGCCACGACCGCGCCGTTGTCGTCGCGTTCCGCGACCCAGAACTCCTGGACGGACTCGAACAGTGTGACCGTCGGCTTGTCGAGCAGAATGCCGTCGCGCGAGTACGCGTCGATGAGCCCGCGTACTGCCCGCACGTCCGTGGTCCGCGCCCGGCGGATGGTGACCTCCATGGCGGGACGTTATCGCGCCGGCCCCTCCCCGGTCTCCCCGGTATCCGGCGGGGGCCCGGCGGAATCCGCCGGCGCCGGATCGGCCGGGAACAGAGCGGCCACCCGCAACGCGTCGCGCAGTGCCTCCCGTTGCTCGGGCGACATCAGGCCGAAGAAGTGCACCAGGGCGGCGGCGGGATTGTCACTGGTCGCCCACGCGTCGTTCATCAGGGCCGCGGTGTAGGCCTCGCGGGACGAGACCGGTTCATATCGATAGGCCCGCCCGGCGCGCTCCCGGCGCAGCCAGCCCTTTCTGTGGAGCTTGTCCAGGACGGTCATCACCGTGGTGTACGCGATATCGCGTTCCGACTGCAGATCCAGGAGAACCTCGCGAACCGTGACCGGTCGGTTCCACTGCCACACCCGGGTCATGATGGCGTTCTCAAGTTCGCCGAGTTGCCGGACCATAGTGCGGCCAGGATAGGGAGTGAATGGGGCAAATCTTGTGAAGTGCCGCCAAACCGGCGCGCCGCCACCCCCGGGAATCGGGAATGGCGGCGCGCGGCTGCTCGCGGGCGGCTGACGGCGTCAGTCGGCCAGGTCCTCCTTGGCCTTCTGGGCTCCGCCCTGGGTGCGGACGATGGCCCGCACCAGGAAGCCGAAGAAGACCGCCATGACCAGCGGCGGGACGATCGCGCTGACGTAGTCCATCAGGTCACTCCTCCTCTGTCTTCTCCGCCGTGGCGGCGGACGCCTTGGGCTCCGGCTTCACCAGCGGGAAGAGCACGGTCTCCCGGATGTTCTTGCCGGTCAGCAGCATGATCAGGCGGTCCACCCCGAGGCCGAGGCCGCCGGTGGGCGGCATGGCGTACTCCAGGGCCCGCAGGAAGTCCTCGTCGACCTGCATCGCCTCGACGTCGCCGCCGGCCGCCAGCAGGGACTGCGCGGTCAGACGGGCGCGCTGCTCGACCGGGTCGATCAGCTCGGAGTAGGCGGTGCCGATCTCGGTGCCGAAGATCACCAGGTCCCACTTCTCGGCCACGCCCGGGACCGAGCGGTGCTGGCGGGTCAGCGGGGAGACCTCGGTCGGGTAGTCCTTGATGAAGGTCGGCCGGACGGCGTTCTCCTCCAGCAGGCGCTCGACCATCTCCAGCACGATCTGGCCGTGGCCCCACTCCTTCTCGAAGGGGATGCCGTGCTCGGTGGCCAGCTTGCGCAGCTCCTCGACGCCGGTCTCCGGGGTGACCTCGGTGCCCAGGTGCGCGGAGATGCCCGGGTAGACGCTGACCTCGGCCCACGGCTCGGCCAGGTCGATCTCGTGCTCCACGCCGTGCGGGTCCAGGCCCTTGATCACCGTGGTGCCCAGCGCGTCCCGGGCGGCGTTGATGATGGTGGCCCGGATCAGCTCGGCCTGGGTGTCGTAGTCGCCGTAGGCCTCGTACGACTCCAGCGAGGTGAACTCCGGGTTGTGGGTGGAGTCCGCGCCCTCGTTGCGGAAGTTGCGGTTGATCTCGAAGACCTTCTCCGCGCCGCCGACCACGAGCCGCTTGAGGTAGAGCTCGGGGGCGATCCGCATGAAGAGGTCGATGTCGTACGCGTTGATGTGCGTCTTGAACGGGCGGGCGTTGGCGCCGCCGTGCACCGGCTGCAGCATCGGGGTCTCGACCTCGATGTAGCCGCGCTCCTCGTAGGTGCGGCGGATCGAGCGGACCACCTTGGAGCGCAGGTGCAGGATCTCGCGGGCCTCGGGGTTGACGATCAGGTCGACGTACCGCTGGCGGACCCGGGCCTCCGGGTCGGTCAGGCCCTTGTGCTTGTCCGGCAGCGGGCGCAGGCACTTGGCGGTGAGCGCCCAGGCGTCCACCATCACCGACAGCTCGCCGCGGCGGGAGGTGATCACCTCGCCCTCGACGCCGACCTGGTCGCCGAGGTCGATGTCGGACTTCCAGGCCGCCAGCCGCTCCTCGCCCAGCTTGTCCAGGGAGAGCATCACCTGGAGGTCGGCGGTGCCGTCGCGCAGGGTGGCGAAGCAGAGCTTGCCGCCGGTGCGGGAGAGGATCACCCGGCCGGTGATGCCGACCCGCTCGCCGGTCGCGGTGTCCGGCGCCAGGTCCGGGTGCTTGGCACGGAGGTCCGCGATGGTGCTGGTCCGGGGGAATCCGACCGGGTACGGGTCGACACCGGCCGCCCGCAGCCGGTCCAGCTTCTCGCGCCGGACGCGCATCTGCTCGGGAAGGTCGTCGGTCGCGGGGAGGGGGCTCTGATCGCTCACCCCACCAGGGTAGCCAGCCCGCGGTGGTGCTCCGCCACGGGATATCCGTGCCGCGCGCCGGGGCCGGTCAGAGGCGGTGGCCGGGCCGGCCGCGGCAGCGGCGCCGGGGAACGCCGGAGGGGGAGGCCGCGGTGCGGTCTCCCCCTCCGGGTGCGGGCGGGCGCGGTCAGCCGGTGCCGGTGGCCAGCTCCAGCTCCAGCTCCTCGCCGGCGGCGGGCGGCGCGGGCCGGGCCGGGGGCTTGGGCCGGCGGCCGAACAGCTCGGCCGGGGTGGGCATCCGGTGCGGCCGGGGCGTCGTCGTGGGAGCGGTCTGCTTCGCGGCGGCGGTGGGCTCGGTGCTGCTCATCGGGATCCGTCCTCCAACAGGGATGGGGAGACTGCTCGGGGGTGCGGCGGGGCTCGGTACGGCGACGAGGTGGCGCTGGCCGGTGGTGAGGGCGAGCCGCTCGCGGACGGCCGCCTCGGCGAGCGCGTGGCAGCGCCCGGCCAGCCGCGAGCGGCGGGACCGCTCGTGCTGGCCGCACGGCTGGCGGGTCAGCCCGCGCAGCGCGGTGAGGTCCTCGGGCCCGGGGAGGTAGCCGTCGGTCACGGCCTCCTCCAGCCGTTCCAGGTAGCCGGCGGCGCTGCCGGGCAGTGCCGCCCGGTAGCGGGCGAGGTCGGCGAGCAGGAAGGCGCGGAGTCGGCCGCCCTCCTGGACGGCCTCGTCGATCGCCTCGGTCAGGCGCAGGGCGTCCTGCACGTCCTCGGCCCACAGCTCGGCGCCGGTGCCGTTGAACGGCAGCCGGTCGGAGCCCTGGAGGTGGAGGGGGACGGCGGGGTGGAGGGCTTGGGCGAGGGCGCGGCGCAGCACGCGGACTTCGTCGGCGCTGAAGGCCATGCCGCCGCGCGATCCGTGTGGCGTAGGCATGCGCTGACACTACGTGAGGAATATCCGATTTGTCGGTAACGTCGCGCCGATGCCCCACGTTTGGCCCGGTGAATGTCCCGTGGACGAAGCGTCCGCCGCTGCGAGGGCGGCGGTGTCAGTGGCGGAGGGCTTCGGCCGGCTGGATCCGGGCCGCTCGCCAGGCCGGGTAGGCGCCGGCCAGCAGGCCGGTGGCGAGGCCGGCGGCCGGCGCGGCGGCCACCGTCAGCGGGTCCAGGACCGGGGTCCAGTCGCGGGCCACGGCCACCCCCGGCACGGTGAGCACCCCGAGCGAGGTGCCGACCAGCCCGCCGAGCAGCCCGAGCGAGGCCGACTCGGCGAGGAACTGGCCGGTGATGTGGCGGCCGCGGGCGCCCAGGGCCCGGCGCAGCCCGATCTCGGCGGTCCGCTCCAGGACGGCGACCAGGGTGGTGTTGGCGATCCCGACGGCGCCGATGATCAGGCAGACCCCGGCGAGCAGCAGGAAGAGGCGGTCGAGGTCGGAGCCGACGCCGGCGCGCAGGGTGCGAGGGTCCGGGGGCGGCACCGGGGTGAAGTTCTCCGGGTGGGCCGGGTCCAGTGCGAGCGGGGCCTCCTCGGCGACCTGTCGGGCGGCGCCGATCCGGGTCGCGACGAGCATCCTGGCCCGATCCCGGTCGGGCCCGCCCCAGAGGCGCTCGGCGGCCCCGCGCGGCACGGTGACGGAGAGCAACAGGTCCGCCTTGCGCCGCACCTCGTCGACGATCCCGATCACGGTGAACGGCCTGCCGTCCAGGAAGACCGCCGGCTGGGTGTCCAGCGTGGTGATGCCGAGCCTTGCGGCCAGCGCGGAGCCGACCACCGCGACCTGTCGGCCGGTGGCGTCGTGCCAGGAGTCGAAGGTGCGGCCCTGCACCAGGTGCGGCTCGGCGGCGGCGAGGACGCCGGCCGAGGCGGCGATCACGGGGGCCTGTTCGCAGCCGGCCTGCCGGCCCACCGGCGCGGCCTCATGCCGCGACCACCCCCGCGGGGCACGGTCGGACGGTTCGCGGGCTCACATGCGGGGCGGTGCGGGCGCCCCCGGGCCGGGCGGTGCGGGCGCTCACCGGATGCCCGCCCGGGGGCCGGCGTCCCGGACGCCGACGATCACTTGGTCGCCGGGCCTGACCGCGTCCTCGACCAGCGGCCGGATCTCCGCGCTGCCGCCGCCGACCGTGCCCGGCGCCACCTCGACCCGGCGGCGCTGCCCGTTCTCGTAGACCGTCACGACGGTCCTGCCGTCGGCCGTGGCGGAGACCGCCGAGAGCGGGACGGCCAGCACGGGGCCGGCCGAGGAGGCGGCCCGGACGGTGAGGCGGACGTCCTGGCCGGCCAGCCTCGGGTCGAGCGGGGCGTCCGGCTGGACCACCAGCTGGTAGCCGCCCCGCCGCCCGGGGCCGTCCCGCCCGGGGCCGCCCCACCGCTGCCGGCGCCGCCGGAGAGGACCGTCGCGGTCGCCACGACCGCCGCCAGCAGCCGCCGGCGCCGCCGCAGCGGCTGGCCGCCCGGCACCGTCGTCCGGCGGCTCCCGCCCGTCGGCCGGGCCGCCCGCTGCCGTGCCGTCCGCCGCCGGGCCGTCCGCCCCCTCGACCTCCGCCACGCGCCACCCTCGATCCGGTCCGCCGGCCGCCGGGCGGCGGCCCACCGTGCTTGGCCGCGACCATCATTGACCGTGCGTCAGCTCTTGGGGGGGTGGGGCGCCCGGCCGCCGGAGGGCGGCCCGGGGGAGGTGTGCCGCGGCGCGTCAGCTCGGGCGGTTGCGCTCGTAGACCAGGCGCAGGCCGATCAGGGTCAGCCAGGGTTCGTGGACGTCGATGCTGCCGGCCTCGCCGAGCACCAGCGGCGCCAGGCCGCCGGTGGCGATGACCTGGACGTCGTCCGGGTCCTTGGCGAGCTCGCGGGCCATCCGGTCGACCAGGCCGTCGACCTGCCCGGCGAAGCCGTAGAGGATGCCGGACTGCATGCCCTCGACGGTGTTCTTGCCGATCACGTTGCGCGGCCGGGCCAGCTCGATCTTGCGCAGCTGGGCGCCGCGGGCGCCGAGCGCCTCCACCGAGATCTCGATGCCGGGGGAGATCGCCCCGCCGACGTAGTCGCCGCGGGCGTTGATCGCGTCGAAGGTGGTCGCGGTGCCGAAGTCGACCACGATGCACGGGCCGCCGTAGAGGTGGTTGGCGGCCAGCGCGTTGACGATCCGGTCCGCGCCGACCTCCTTGGGGTTGTCCATCAGGACGTGCACCCCCGTCTTCACCCCGGGCTCCACGATCACCGCGGGGACGTCGCCGTAGTAGCGGCGGGTCACCTCGCGGAACTCGTGGAGCACCGAGGGGACGGACGAGCAGATCGCCAGGCCCTCCACCGCGGCCTCGTTGACCGCGGTGTGCGAGCCCATCAGCCCCTGCAGGAGCACCGCCAGCTCGTCGGCCGTGCGGCGCGGATCGGTGGAGATCCGCCAGTGCTCGACCACGTCCTCGCCGTCGAACAGGCCGAGCGTGGTCTGGGTGTTGCCGACGTCGATGGTGAGAAGCATGGGGTGCTTTCTGCGTGAGGGGTGATCAGTAGTGATCAGGCGCGCAGATCCAGGCCGATGTCCAGGATCGGCGAGGAGTGCGTGAGCGCGCCCACGGCCAGGTAGTCGACACCAGTCTGGGCGACCTCGCGCGCGGTGGCCAGGGTCAGGCCGCCGGACGCCTCCAGCCTGGCCCGGCCGGCCACCAGGTCGACGGCCTCCTTCAGCCCGGGGACGGTGAAGTTGTCCAGCAGGATGAGGTCCGCACCGGCCTCCAGCACCGGCGGGATCTGCTCCAGGGTGTCCACCTCGACCTCGACCGGCAGGTCGGGGTAGGCCGCCCGGACGGCGCGGAACGCCTCGGCGACGCCGCCGGCCGCGACCACGTGGTTGTCCTTGACCAGGGCCGCGTCGGAGAGCGCCATCCGGTGGTTGGCGCCGCCGCCGCAGCGGACCGCGTACTTCTGCAGCGCCCGCAGGCCCGGGGTGGTCTTGCGGGTGTCGCGGACCACCGCGCCGGTGCCGGCCAGGGCGTCGGCCCAGGCCCGGGTGGCGGTGGCGATGCCGGAGAGGTGGCAGAGCAGGTTGAGCGCGCTGCGCTCGGCGGTGAGCAGGTCGCGGGTGCGGCCGCGGACCGAGAGCAGCACCTGGCCGGCCTCGACCCGGTCGCCGTCCTGGACGTGGCGCTCGACCTCGAACTCCTCCTCGCAGACCAGCGAGACGACGGCCTCGGCGATCCGCAGGCCGGCCACCACGCCGCCCTCGCGGGCGGTGAAGTCGGCGGTGGCGACCGCGTCGGCCGGCACGGTGGCGACGGAGGTGACGTCCTCGCCGCCGGCGAGGTCCTCGGCCAGCGCCAGGGTGGCGACGTCCTCGACCTCGACCGGGTCGAGCCCGGCCTCCTCCAGGAGCTCGGCGAGCTGCGGGTCCAGGCCGGTCTCGTAGCCCTCGCCGTCGCCGCAGGCGCAGCCGTCGCCGCAGCCGGCCATCGGGAGTTCCTCGTGGGAGTGGGTCATGGTTCTACTGCTCCTCAGGGGTGCTGACAAGATCGCCGGAGGCGGTGAGGGTGGTGATCAGGTGGCGCTGCCAGCGGGTGTCGTCCCGCTCGGGGAAGTCCTCGCGCCAGTGGCAGCCGCGGGTCTCGTCGCGCTGGGCGGCGGCGGCGACCAGGGCGGCGGCGACCAGCAGGAGGTTGGCGGCCTCCCAGGTCTCCACCCGGGGGTCGGCCGGCTTCTCCTCCGCCACGTGGGTGTAGGCCGACTCGGCGAGCAGCGCGAGCCCGGCGGCGGTGTCGGCCATCGAGGCGGCCGAGCGCAGCACGCCGGCGCCGCGCGACATCAGCCGCTGGATCTCGGCCCGCGCCTCGGGGGCGGGCAGCGGCACGGGGTGGGCGGCGCGCGCCGCGGCCACGTCCACCGCCCGCTCGGGCAGGTCGCCCGCCCGGTGCCGGGCGGCCAGGTCGTCGGCGATCCGCTCGGCGAAGACCAGGCCCTCCAGGAGCGAGTTGGACGCCAGTCGGTTGGCACCGTGCACGCCGGTGCAGGCGACCTCGCCGCAGGCGTACAGGCCGGGGACGGTGGTGCGGCCGGACAGGTCGGTGCGGATGCCGCCGGAGGCGTAGTGCGCCGCCGGGGCGACCGGGATCGGCTCGGTGACCGGGTCGATGCCGTGCGCGCGGCAGGAGGCGAGGATGGTCGGGAACCGGTGCGCCCACATCTCGGCGCCGAAGTGCCGCCCGTCCAGGTACATGTGCTCGGTGCCCCGGAGCTGCATCTGCCGGGTGATGGCCTTGGCGACGATGTCGCGCGGGGCCAGCTCGGCCAGCTCGTGCTGCCCGAGCATGAAGCGGGTGCCGGTCGCGTCGACCAGGTGCGCGCCCTCGCCGCGGACCGCCTCGGAGACCAGCGGCTGCTGGCCCTCGGCGTCCGGGCCGAGCCAGAGCACGGTCGGGTGGAACTGGACGAACTCCAGGTCGGTGACCTCGGCGCCGGCCCGCAGCGCGAGCGCCACGCCGTCGCCGGTGGAGACCGCCGGGTTGGTGGTGGCGGAGAAGACCTGGCCCATGCCGCCGGTGGCGAGCACCACCGCGCGGGCGCGGATGGCGCCGACGCCGTCGCGCTGGCCCTCGCCCATCACGTGCAGGGTGAGGCCGGCGGCGTTCCCGTCGGCGTCGGTGAGCAGGTCGAGCACGAGGGCGTGCTCGATCAGCTCGATGCCCGGGTCCGAGCGGACCGCCGAGACCAGGGCGCGGGAGATCTCGGCGCCGGTGGCGTCGCCGCCGGCGTGCGCTATCCGGCGGCGGTGGTGGCCGCCCTCGCGGGTGAGCATGATCTCGCCCCCGGCGTCGCGGTCGAACGCGGCGCCGGTGGCGATCAGCCGGCGGACGGCGTCCGGGCCCTCGGTGACGAGGGTGCGCACGGCGTCCTCGTCGCAGAGGCCGGCGCCGGCCACCAGGGTGTCGTCCAGGTGCTGCTCGGGGGTGTCGCCCTCGCCCAGGGCGGCGGCGATGCCGCCCTGGGCCCAGCGGGTGGACCCGTCGTCCAGCATCGCCTTGGTGACCACCATGACCCGCAGGCCGGCCCGGCGGGCGTTGAGGGCGACGGTGAGACCGGCCACCCCGGAGCCGACCACGACGACGTCGGTGGCGGTCGTCCAGCCGGGGGCGGGGGCGGTGAGGCGGTGGGTGACGGGCATGTCGGTCAGTGGCTCCTTCAGCGCGCGGCGGTCGGGGCCGCGTCGTGGCCACCGTACGCTCGGTCGCCGCGGAGCAGTCCAGTGCCCTCCCCGGCCTCGGCCGGGTCGCCGCCCGTGCCGGTGATCCGGTTCTGCTCGTCCACGAAGACGACCTTCGGCTCGTAGCCCTTGGCCTCGGCGGTGTCCATCTGCCCGTAGGCGATGAGTATGACGAGGTCGCCGGGGTGGACCAGGCGGGCGGCGGCGCCGTTGATGCCGATCACGCCGGTGCCGCGCGGGCCGGCGATGGTGTAGGTCTCCAGCCGGGCGCCGTTGTTGATGTCGACGATGTGGACCAGCTCGCCGGGGAGCAGGTCCGCGGCGTCGAGCAGGTCCTCGTCCACCGTGACGGAGCCGACGTAGTGCAGGTCGGCCTGGGTCACGGTGGCCCGGTGGATCTTGGACTTGAGCATGGTGCGGAGCATGGGGTCACGCCTCCTGTGAGTGCATGCCTGGAAGGGGAGCTACCGAACGTGGGCTTGAGCTGTGGACGGGCACCTGCCGGCCGCCGCCCGGCGGACGGTCCGCTGCCCGTCCCTCCTCCGCCTAGCGGCAGATGAGGTGGACGTTGTCGATCAGGCGGGTGGTGCCCACCTTCGCGGCGACGGCCAGCACCGCCTCGCCCTGGAAGTCGTCCGGGACCTCGGTGAAGTCGTGCGGATCGATCAGGGCGAGGTAGTCAAGGGTGACACCCTCGGCGCCGTCCAGGACCGCCGTGGCGGCCTCGCGCACGGCCTCGGGGCCCTGCGCGGCCACGTCGCGGCCGGCGAACAGCGCCTTCGACAGGGCGAGCGCGTGCGCGCGGTCCTCGGCCGAGAGGTAGCGGTTGCGCGAGGACAGCGCGAGGCCGTCCTCCTCACGGACGGTCGGCACGCCGACCACCTCGACGTCGAAGTCCAGGTCGGCCACCATCCGGCGGATGATCGCCAGCTGCTGGGCGTCCTTCTCGCCGAAGAAGGCGAAATCGGGGTCGGTGATGTGCAGCAGCTTGGCGACGACGGTCAGCACGCCGTCGAAGTGGCCCGGCCGGGTGGTGCCCTCGAACCGCTCGCCCATCGGGCCGGCCGCCAGGCGGACCTGGGGCCGCCCGTTCGGGTAGACCTCGTCGACCGACGGCGCGAAGACCACGTCGGCGCCGCTCTCCTCGGCCAGCTTCACGTCCTCGTCCAGGCTGCGCGGGTAGCGCTCCAGGTCCTCGCCGGCGCCGAACTGCAGCGGGTTGACGAAGACGGTGACGGCGACCCGGCCGTCGCGGCCGACCTGGCGGCGGGCGGCCCGGATCAGCGCGGCGTGGCCCTCGTGGAGCGCGCCCATCGTCATCACGACCGCGTTGTCCACCGGCTGCTCGTCCGGCCAGAACGCGGCCTCGAAGTCGTCGACGGTGTGCGTGACCACGGCCCGGTGGACCTTCGGGGCGCGCTGGGCCTTGCCCGGCTGCTTGCCGCGTGCCATCAGTGGTTCTCCTCGTTCAGTACGTCCAGCAGTGCCGCCGCCGACGCTTCGTCGATCGTCCCGTGCGCGAGCGCCCGCTGGGCGGTGGCGCGGGCCATCGCCCGGTAGGCGGCCGGGATGTCGGGGGACACCGTACTGAGCTGCGCCAGGTGGCGCCGCACGGTTCCCGCGTCGCCCCGGGCGACCGGGCCGGTGAGGGCCGCGTCGCCGGAGCGCAGGCTGTTGTCCAGGGCGGCGCCGAGCAGCGGGCCGAGCAGCCGGCCGGGCTCGGCGACCCCGGCGGTGCGCAGCAGCTCCAGCGCCTGCGCGACCAGGGTGACCAGGTGGTTCGCGCCGTGGGCGAGGGCCGTGTGGTAGAGCGGCCGGACGTCCTCCGGGACCCACTCGGGCTCGCCGCCCATCTCCACCACGAGCGCCTCGGCGACCGGGCGCAGCTCCTCCGGTGCGGTCACCCCGAACGGGCAGCCGGCCAGCCGGGCCAGGTCGACGGAGGTGCCGGTGAAGGTCATCGCGGGGTGCAGGGCCAGCGGCAGCGCCCCGGCCCGGGTGGCGGGCTCCAGGACGGCGACGCCGTGCGCGCCGGAGGTGTGCACGACCAGCTGGCCGGGGCGGACGGCCCCGGTCGCGGCCAGGCCGGCCACCAGGTCGGCCAGCGCGTCGTCCGGGACGGTCAGCAGGACCAGGTCGGCGGCGGCCAGCACCTGGGGCGGGGTGACGATCCGTACGCCGGGCAGCAGCGCGTCGGCGCGCCGGCGGGACGTGGCGGAGACCCCGGAGGCGGCGACCACCCGGTGCCCGGCGAGCTGCAGCGCGGCGCCCAGCGCCGGGCCGACCCGGCCGGTGCCGACCACGCCCACGGCGAGCCGCGCCGGGCGGTTGCCGGGGTCGGCGGGGTCGCCGAAGCCGTCGGCGAGCGGGGTGAAGTCGGCGCTGTCGCTTCGCTCGGTCACGGCTCGGCCCTGGTCCTCACTCTCCGTTCCGGTCCTCTTCGGGTACCGGACGTACCGGCCCATTCTACGGCCGGGCCGAGGGGCCCCCGGGCGCCCCCGTCGCGGGGCCCGGCCGGTCCGGGGGAACGTTCGAAGGAGCGTCAGTCCGAGGCGCCGGCCCGGATGAGTCCCGCCTCGTAGGCCAGGACGACGGCCTGGACCCGGTCGCGCAGGCCGAGCTTGGCCAGGATCCGGCCGACGTGGGTCTTCACGGTGGCCTCGGAGAGCACCAGCCGGGCGGCGATCTCGCTGTTCGACAGGCCCTGGGCGACCAGCAGGAAGACCTCGCGCTCGCGCTCGGTGAGCGGGCCCAGCGGGTCCGGGCCGGGCAGGTGGTGCGGGGTGGGCAGCACCTCGGCGAAGCGGTCGATCATGCGCCGGGTGGTGGTCGGCGCGACCACCGCGTCCCCGCCGTGCACCGCGCGGATCGCGGCCACCAGCTCGGTCGGCGGCACGTCCTTGAGCAGGAAGCCGCTGGCGCCGGCCTTGAGCGCGGCGAAGGCGTACTCGTCCAGGTCGAAGGTGGTGAGGATGAGCACGTGCGGGGCGTTCGGCAGCGGGCTGCCGTCCTCGGCGAGGCAGATCCGGCGGGTGGCCTGCACGCCGTCCAGCCGGGGCATCCGGACGTCCATCAGGATCACGTCCACGGCCGTGTGCTGCAGCTTCTCCAGGGCCTGCGCGCCGTCGCCGGCCTCGGCGGCGATCTCGATGTCACCCTGCGACTGCAGGATCATCCGGAAGCCGGTGCGCAGCAGCTCCTGGTCGTCGACGAGCATCACGCGGATGGTCAAGGGGGTCTCCTGGTGGGTGGGGAGCGGCGCGGTTCGGGCGCGGTTCAGTGGGCCGCCTTGAGCGGCAGGACGGCACGGATCCGGAAGCCGCCGCCGGGGCGGGGCCCGATGTCCAGGCTCCCGCTGACCATGCCGACCCGCTCGCGCATGCCGATCAGACCGTGGCCCAGGCCGTCGGTGCCGCCGGTGGCCAGCTGCTCGTCGGTGGTGCCGCGGCCGTCGTCCTCGATCAGGACGGCCAGCTCGCGCTCGCCGAAGTCGACCGCGACCCGGGCGTGCACGTCCGGGCCGCCGTGCTTGCGGACGTTGGTCAGCGCCTCCTGGACGATCCGGTAGACGGTCAGCTCGACGCCGCGGGGCAGCTCGCGCGGGCTCCCGGAGGTGGCGAAGTCCACCGGGAGGCCGGCCGTGCGGACCTGCTCCAGCAGCTCGGGAAGCTCCTCGACGCCCGGCTGCGGCACGTACTCCTCGGCGTTGGTGTCGGAGGTGCGCAGCACGCCGAGCAGGCGGCGCATCTCGACCAGCGCCTGGCGGCCGGTGGAGGCGATGGTGCCGAGCGCCTCCTTGGCCTGCTGCGGCGAGTTCTCCAGCACGTAGGCGGCGCCGTCGGCCTGGACGATCATGACCGAGACGTTGTGCGCGACCACGTCGTGCAGCTCGCGGGCGATCCGGGCGCGCTCGGCGGCCACCGCCACCTTGGCCTGGGCGTCGCGCTCGCGCTCCAGCCGGGCGGCGCGGTCCTCCAGCTCGACCAGGTAGGCGCGGCGCACCCGGGTGAGCCGGCCCCACGCCCAGCAGAGGATGAACGGGGTCGACATCAGGGCGGAGATCAGCAGGAACTCCGCCGTGCTGCGGTGCTGCCCGTGCCAGATGCCCTCGTCGTCGGTGTACCCGGACGGGAAGCGCGCCAGGGTCAGCGGCCCCGCCAGCAGGCTGCCGGCCAGGCAGAGCCGCGAGGTCCAGGCCGTGCCGAAGGCGGCGCCGGTGTAGGCGAAGACCAGGTAGCCGATGCTGGACGCGGCGACCGGGACGCCGAGCGCGACCTGCAGCAGCCCGACCCCGCCGGCCAGGTAGACGGTGAGGTCCGGCAGCTTGCGGCGGAACACCATCAGCAGCGGGATGACCAGGGCGATGACGTAGTGGACGCCGAGCCGCCAGCCCTCCGCGGAGGTGCTGTCGGGAAGGACGCTGAAGAAGAGCACCAGCGACGCCCAGGCGGAGTCGACCACCATGGGGTGACGGCGGAGCCAGGCGTTGAGTCGATGCACGTCTCAAGCCTAGGCAGTCGCGCAGCGTGTCCAGGTCCGCCGGGAGGGCGATCCGTTCTACTCCCTAGGTCGGAGATCACCGATTGCCGGTTGGGAGGGCCGCCCCCGGTGCCGGTAGCGTCGCGCTCCGTGGATTGGATGCGGTGGCGGCCCGCCATGGAACAGGCCCTGTACGACCCGGACGGCGGCTTCTACCGCAGGCCGGAGGGGCCGGCCGGGCACTTCCGGACCTCGGTGCACGCCTCCCCGCTGTTCGCCCGCGCGGTGGCCCGGCTCCTGCGCGAGGTCGATGCGGCCCTCGGCCGTCCGGAGGAGCTGGCCTTCGTGGACGTCGGGGCCGGCCGCGGCGAGCTGACGGCCGGCGTCCTGGCCGAGCTGCCGGCGGACGTGCGGGACCGGCTGCACCCGTACGCGGTGGAGCTGGCCGACCGGCCGGACGCGCTGCCGGCCGAGGTCCTGTGGACGGACGAGGTGCCGCGCGGCGTCACCGGGCTGCTGTTCGCCAACGAGTGGCTGGACAACGTGCCGCTGGACGCCGGCGAGGTCGACGGCGACGGGGTGCTGCGCTACGTCGAGGTGGACACCGCGACCGGTGCGGAGCGCCTCGGCGACCGGGTCACCGCCGCGGACGCGGCCTGGGCCGCCCGCTGGTGGCCGGCCGAACATCCCTGCGACACCGTGGAGTTCGGCGGCCCCCGGGACGCCGCCTGGGCGCACGCGGTGGCCGGGCTGGAGCGCGGGCTGGCTGTCGCCGTCGACTACGGGCACACCGCCGGGCGCCGCCCGCCGCTCGCCACCCGGGCCGGATTCCGGCACGGCCGCGAGGTGGCCCCGGTGCCGGACGGTTCCTGCGACGTCACCGCGCACGTGGCGCTGGACTCGATCGCGGCCCCCGCTCTCCACAGCCTGTGGACAACGCAGCGGGACGCGCTGCGCGCCCTCGGGGTGAGCGGCGCGCGCCCGTCGCTGGCGCTGGCCTCCACCGACCCGGTGGCCTACCTGCGGGCGCTCGGCGGCGCCGGGGAGGGCGCCGAGCTGACCGATCCGGCAGGTCTGGGCGCCTTCGGCTGGCTCGCGCAGACCGTCCGCATGCCGGTACCGGCGAGCTTGGAACCCCTGCCGGGATGGCAGACTCTGGGGTCATGAGGGAGACCACGGTCGGCATCGGGGCGGGAGCCGAGAACTTCACGGGCACGGCGGGCAGCACCGACATGGTGCTCAACATCGGCCCGCAGCACCCCGCCACCCACGGCGTCCTGCGCCTGCGGCTGGTGCTGGACGGCGAGCGCATCGTGACCGCGGAGCCGGTGATCGGCTACATGCACCGGGGCGCGGAGAAGCTCTTCGAGGCCCGCGACTACCGGCAGATCATCATGCTGGCCAACCGGCACGACTGGCTCTCGGCCTTCTCCAACGAGCTCGGCGTGGTGCTGGGCGTCGAGCGGATGCTCGGCATGGAGGTGCCGGAGCGGGCGGTCTGGATCCGCACCCTGCTCGCCGAGCTGAACCGGGTGCTCAACCACCTGATGTTCCTCGGCTCCTACCCGCTGGAGCTGGGCGGGATCACCCCGATCTTCCATGCCTTCTCCGGCCGCGAGGACCTCCAGCACGTGCTGGAGGAGGCCTCCGGCGGCCGGATGCACTACATGTTCAACCGGGTCGGCGGCCTCAAGGAGGACCTGCCGGCCGGCTGGCTCGGCCGGGTCCGCGCGGCGGTCGCCGTCGTCCGCTCCCAGCTGCCGGTCTTCGAGGAGCTCGTCCTCGGCAACGAGATCTTCCGCGCCCGCACCGCCGGCGTCGGCGTGCTCACCAAGGAGCATGCCGAGGCGTACGGCGTCAGCGGCCCGATCGCGCGCGCCAGCGGGCTCGACTTCGACCTGCGCCGCGACGAGCCCTACCTGGCCTACGGCTCGGACGAGCTGCGCTCGGTGCTGACCGTGGTCACCCGCGAGGAGGGCGACTGCCTGGCCCGGTTCGAGTGCCTGCTGGAGCAGACGGTCAACGCGCTGGACCTGGCCGACGCCTGCCTGGACAAGCTGGCCGCGCTCGCGCCCGGGCCGGTCAACCTGCGGCTGCCCAAGGTGCTCAAGGCCCCCGAGGGCAGCACCTACGCCTGGACCGAGAACCCGCTCGGGGTCAACGGCTACTACCTGGTGTCGCGCGGGGACAAGACGCCGTGGCGGCTCAAGCTCCGCTCGGCGTCCTTCAACAACATCCAGGCGCTGACCGAGCTGCTGCCCGGCACCCTGGTCGCCGACATGGTGGCGATCCTGGGCTCGATGTTCTTCGTCGTCGGGGACATCGACAAGTAGCGGGCGGTGCGGGCCGGGCCCGCACCGCCGGGGGCTACTTCGCCTTCTTGGCGGCCTTCTTCGCCGGGTCGGCCGGGTGCGGGGCGAGCCTGCGGTCGTCCTTGGCGGCGATCCGCTGCTCGCACAGGCCCACCAGCACCCCGTACGCCGCCGCGCCCATCAGCTCGGTGAGCTCGGGGCGGTAGCTGACGTAGACCGGGTCGGCGCCCTGGTGCGCCTCCGGGCTGCCGGTGCACCACCAGTGCAGGTCGTGGCCGCCCGGGCCCCAGCCCCGGCGGTCGTACTCGCCGATGGTGACCTGGAGGTAGCGGGTGTCGTCCGGGCGGTCGATCCAGTCGTAGGTGCGGCGGATCGGCAGCTGCCAGCAGACGTCCGGTTTGGTCTCCAGCGGCTCCCGGCCCTCCTTGAGCGCCAGTGCGTGCAGCGCGCAGCCGGCGCCGCCGGCGAAGCCGGGGCTGTTCACGAAGATGCAGGCGCCGCCGACCCGGCGGGTCTGCCGGTCCCCGTCCTCGTCGAGCATGGTGATGCCGCCGTCGGTCCTGATCCGGCCCCCGGCGTCGGTGCCGTGCGCGAAGTTCTCCCAGAGCTCGGGGGTGAGCCGGGCGGCGTGGCCGGTCACCCGCTGCTCGTCCTCCTCGTCCGAGTAGTGCGCGCCGAGCGTGCAGCAGCCGTCCGACTCGCCCCGGCCCTCACGGATGCCGTGGCAGCCCTGGCCGAAGATGCACGACCACCGGGAGGTCAGCCAGGTGAGGTCGCAGCGGAAGACCTGCTCCTCGTCGTCGGGGTCGGTGAACTCGACCCAGGCGCGCGGGAAGTCGAGCGGGACCTCGGCACGCAGGGTGGGCATGGCGAGGTCGACCGCGGTGGTACCGGTCTTGGACTTCTTCTTGGACGTGTCTGCTGCTGCCACCCGGCAAGGGTAGAGCCTCGGCGGGGGTGCGAACCGCCCGTGGCGTGGGCATTTACGGCGATTTCACCGGGTGGTGGCCGGGCTGCACGGACGGTGACGGAGTGAAGGCGGGGTGAAGAGGTCGCCCGTGCGCTGCGGGCCGCCCCGGGGGTCGTCCTAGGATGGCCGCCAGTCCGCTACGGGGAGGTACGGGGATGGCCGGCGGCAGCAGCAGCGGGGGCGACGGAGGCGGCTCGTTCGTCCTCAAGCCATGGGAACTGCACGGTGAGGGTCGGGAGTTCGAGAAGATCTCGACGGACTTCGGCAAGGCGGCCGGTGCCCTGGAACAGGGCCTCGCCGCGCTCGGCACGCCCTGGGGGCAGGACCGGCCGGGCAGCGGGTTCGCCGCCGCCTACCGGGAGGCGCACGGCGGGCTGATCGGCGGCCTGCGCGGGCTGGCCGGCGGGCTCGGCCGGGTCGGGACCGGACTGCACACCATGGCCGAGCGGACCGCCGACGCCGAGACCTCGGCCGCGGCCGGATTCGGTGGAGCGGCGCGCCCGGGCGCAACCCCGGGACCCGCCCGGACCGTCCCCCACAAGGACGTGTCGGCTCAGGGCGTGTCCTGAGCCACGAGTCAGGCCCTGACGCCGGAACCGTCCGGCCTTTCCACGCCGGCGGCCCGCCGAGGGAGCCGCACGGCGAAGTCCGCATCACGGACGTCCGCGCGCCCGCTCTCCGCACCCCGGGGGCCCGCGCCGGAGGTCCGCACGTCGAAGGGGGAAGCGCGTGTCCCGGAAGCTGCCCGAGGAGCTGGCGCCGGTCCTGGCCCGGACCGGTCACCAGTGGCCGCAGGCCGACGAGGACGGCCTGCGCAAGGCGGCCGGGCTCTGGCGCGAGTTCGGGACGGAGGCGGAACGCCTCGGCAAGCGCGGCGGGGACTCCGCCAAGCGCGTCACCGCGGAGAACTCCGGCCGCGCGGTCGATGCCTTCGAGGCCTACTGGTGGGCGTTCAGCGGCAGCGGCAAGGGCCACCTGGACGACGCCCACTCCGCCGCCGGCCTGGTCGCCGGCGCCTTCGACCAGGCCGCCCGGGCCGTCGACTCCTGCAAGGCCGACATCGTCGCCGCCCTCAACGAGCTGGCCGCCGAGCTGAAGCAGGCCGAGGAGCAGGCCGCCCGGGCCAAGGCCGCCGCCGCCCAGGTCGCCGCCGCCACCGGGGGCGGGGACGCCGGGGGCGGGATCTTCGGCGGGCTGCGGCGCAGCGCCAACGCCGTCGCGGAGGGGCTGCGGCAGACCGCCACCGAGACGGTCGCCGAGGCCACGGCGGCGCTGGCGGTCGAGGGCGCCCGGCTGAAGATCGGCGGGCTGCTGGACGAGCTCGGCCGCGCCATGAAGGACGGTCTCAGCGGCGCGCTCAAGGAGCCCGCGGTGGTCGCGGTGCTGCGCCTCGGCCCCGGCGGCGGCCCCGGCGCGGTGCGCCCCGCGTCGTTCACCGGCCCCGGCGGGGCCTTCGACCCGGTGGCCGCCGGGCTGCCCGCAGTGCTCGGCGAGCCGGGTGTGCTGGGGGCCGGCGGCGGAGCCGGCCTGGCAGTGGTGCTCGGCAAGGACGGCAAGCCGCTGGTCGGCGAGGACGGCCGGCCCGTGGTCGGGGTGCCCGGCCTCGCGGTCAAGCTCGACGAGACCGGCCGCCCGGTGCTGGACGAGCACGGCGACCCGGTCATCCTCCGGCCCGACGGCACCCCGGTGACGGACGCCGACGGGCTGCTCGTGGTCAAGGGCGCGGACGGCCGGCCCGTGGTCGGCGTGGAGAGCCTCACGGTCAAGCTGGACGAGCACGGGCAGCCGCTGCTCGGCAAGGACGGCCGCCCGGTGGTGCTGGGCAAGGACGGCAAGGAGGTCGCCGGCCTCCCGCTGGCCGATCCAGCGGGCGGCGGCCGCGGCGGGCACCCGCTGGACGGCCGGCCCGGCGGCCCGCTCGCCGACGGCCCGGGCGCCGTGCTGCCGGGCACGCCCGGAGCCCCCGTCGCACCCGGCTCGGTGGTGCGCGGGGCCGGACCGGACGACGTGGTGATCATGTCGGCGCCGGACGGCGACGGGCGCGGACGGCCCGGCGGCCCCGGCAGCCCGCCCGGCGGCGGGCCGGAGCAGGCCGACGACGGCGGGCGGGGCCCGGTGCGGACCGGGCCGGTGAACGGCGGCGGCGACTGGTCGCCGCCCGGCCACCCCGATGCACCCTCCCGCCCCGCCGGACCGGCGCACCAGGGCGGGGACGGCGGTTCCGGCTCGGGCGGCAGCGGCTCGGTGGCGGCCGGCTGGTCGGGCCCGACCGACGGCGACTACCACCTGACGCCGGCCGCCCCCGCCCCGCACGGCGGCGGTGGCGGCGGCCCGGTGACGGTCCGGACGGACTCCGTCCTCGCGCCGCCCGCGCCCCCGGCGGCACCGGCCTGGTCCCCGTCCGGGCCGGACGCGCCGGCCGGCGGCGGGCACGGCGGCCAGAGCTCCGGCGGCTCCTCGTACAACGGTCCCTCGTACGGCGGCTCCTTCAACGTGCCGGGCGGCGGGTCCGGGCCGGTGGCCACCGGCCCGGTCGGCCCCGGCCCGCTGGTCGGCGGGCACCCCGCCGCCGGCCCCGCGGCCGCCGGCCACGGACCGGCCCCGTTCGGCAGCGGCACCGGCCCCGGCGGAGCCGCCGGCGCGGCGGGCCCGGCCGGCCCGGTCGCCGTCCCGGGCGGCCCGGTCACCGGATCGGCCCCGGCCCCCGGGGCCGCGGGAACGCCCGGCGCGCCCGGTGCGGCGGCCCCGGGCCAGCACGCGCAGACCGAGCCCCGGCCGGGTGCCGGCGCGGGCGGCCCCCGCGCGACCACCGGAGCCCCGCACCCCGTCCCGGCCCCCGGCCCGCCGGTCGTGCCTCCGCCGGCGGCCCCGCCGGTGGCCGGCCCCGGTTTCGGCACCGCCCGCCCGGAGCTCCACCCCGGCGACCACCGGCGCCGCCCCGACGGCTCCCCGGCCGAGGGCGAGACCGGGCTCGCCTGGGCGGCCGTCCCGGTCGCCACCGCCCACGCGATGGCCCTGCAGCTCGCGCTGCGCGCCCGCCGCGGCACCACCGCCGACGAGCCGGCCGCCCGGCTGCGGACCATCGCCGACAGCCGCCCGTACGGCCTGCCCGGCGGGCTCGGCCCGGTCGACCCGGAGCACCAGCGCGAGATCGAGCGCCGGGCGCCCCGGGACGGCGAGGGCCTGGCCCTGCGCCACCCCGACCCGGCGGCCGGCGGCTGGGCCGAGGTGGTCAACGACGGCGGCCACCGCGGGCCCGGCCGGGCCAACAACAGCCTGGAGATCGCGCTCTCCGCGGTCGAGACCTTCACCGGCCGGCCGACCTGCGCCGCCCCGCGCATCCCCACCGAGGGCGACGCCGGCGAGCGCGGCGGCCGCGACCGCGCCGAGCGCGAACTCGGCGCGCCGTTCCGCGACCTCGGCGACGGCGGGCCGGCCTTCGGCCGCCTGGCCGAGGAGCTCAAGCGGGCCGGCCACGGCTCCCAGGCGGTGCTGCTCACGCTGGACGGCTTCGGCCGTCCGCACGCCTGGAACGCGGTGAACCACAAGGACGCCGTCACCTATCTGGACCACCAGGTCGGCCGCCAGGGCGGCGCGCCGCTGCACGACGCCGTCGGCGGGCTCTGGGCCATCGCCCTGGACCCCGACGGCCGCCCGCTCGACCTGACCGGGCGCCGGGCCGGGGCCGCCCCGGCCCCGGCCCCAGAGCCCGTCGCGAGCACCGCCCCGTGACGACCCGTCCGACCGGCGCCCGGGCCGCCGGGCGGGAACGGCTCACGCCCCCCGCCCGCCGCCCGGTGACGCCGCGTCCGGCGGCCCCGGCCCGGCGCGGGCGGGCCGTCGCCCGCGTGGCATCCTGTCTGCCGGTCCGCGGGGCCCCCGGGCACCGCCCGGCGCCCGCCGGCCCGCCGCCCGTCCGCTTCCTCCCCCCTCGCGCCGATGCAAGGAGCACCACCTCGTGACCACCCGCGCGCAGGCGATCGAGGCCGCGCACCGCTGGATCAACGGCGAGCTGCCCAGCGCCTCGGCCGACGGCTCGACCGGGGCGAGGCGGGTGCACTCCCACGAGTTCGACCTCGGCTGGGTGCTCTGGGCGGAGCCCTCGCCGGCGCGCGTGGACCCGCTGACCGGCGAGCGGCGCGCCCCCGACGAGGTGGGCGCGGCCTGCGCGGTGGTGGACCGCGCGACCGGCCGCTTCACCGTCTGGCCCTCGGTACCGGTGGACGAGGTGGTCACCCTCTACCGGGACTTCCTGGGCGCGGGCGCCCACGACCCCGGCCTGCCGCCGGCCACCGGCCGGGGCACCCGGGCCGAGCTGACCTACCGCGACGCCCTCGGCGAGCCGCGCTCGCTCGCGCTGCGCTCGGCGCCCGGCCTGCCGCACCCGGCGCTGCGCGGCTGGTGGTGGCTGCGCGAGCAGGGCGTGCGGGCCGAGGACGTGCTCGCCGTCCACACCGACCTGCGGCTGTCCGCGCTCCCCGGCGGCTACTGGGCCCATGCGCTGGCCGCCGAACTGCCGGGTGTCCGGGTCGGGTTCGACCTGCCCTACGGACCGCGCTTCGACCACCGGGCGGCGGCGGTCCGCGCCCTGCCCGCGGACCCGGACGGCCCGGCCCGCAACCGGGTGCCGTTCCCGCGCGGAGCCGCGCCGAGCCCGGCCCGCCCGCACGGGGTGCAGCCGGCCGGGGAGCTGACGGACCGGGCGCTGGCGGACCGCTTGGTGGAGCTGTTCGGCGCCGGCGGCGTCCGGCGGTTCGACCCGGCGGACCTCGCCCGCGCCGACCTCCCCGAGGCCACCGCCCGGGTGCTGCGGGACATCGGTGTGCCGGTGGCGGTCGAGGGCTTCTTCGGACTGCACCACCCGGGGCCGGACGCGATAGCCGACGGCACCCGGGCCGGCAGCGTGCTCCCGCCGCTGGCCGCCCACCTGGCGGAGGCCGGGCGCGGCACCCGGGTGGCCGAGCGGGAGCGCCTGGCGCTGGCGCCGCAGCTGCTGCTCGGCACCGACGGCTGGGCGCTGATCACCGTGGACACCGCCTGCGGCGCCGTCCGCGCGGTCGACCCCGACTACGCCACCGCCCGGTACTGCAACGACGGCGCGGCGTCCTTCGTCCGCTGCCTGGCGCTGTTCGACGAGCGGCTGTCCGGCCTGCGCGGGCTCGACCCGCGGGCGGCCGGCGCCGCCGTGGACGCGCTGCAGCGCGAGCTGGCGGCGATCGACCCGACCGTCTTCGACGACCCGGAGAACTGGTGGGCCGTCATCGTCGAGCAGCTCTGGGACGGCCTCCTGTGAGCGCGGCCCCGGCCGGCCGGGTCACCGGCGGCACCCGGCGGCGCGTCCGGGTGACCTGCGGTGCGTCGCGGCCGTGGCACGCCGAGCGACGGGCGCACGCTGAGGGGAACCGACCGTACTGTCGGGTTGTCAGATCATATTGACGAGACTTCGCTGACCCGTCGACCGTTCCCCGAGTGCCGCACCCGCGGCCGCCCGAACCAGAGCTGGAGCCCCGCGCCGTGACCGCCTCGCCCCGCGCCGCCACCCGCACGGCCGCGCTCGCCGCCGCCCTCGCGGTGCTGGCCGCGGGCTGCGCGGCCACCCCCGGCCTGCGCGCCCGCCCGGCCGCCGCCCAGCCGGTCTGCGCCGGACCGGCGGTGATCGGCCACCGCGGCTCGCCGCTCGACGCCCCCGAGAACACCATGGCCTCCTTCGAGACGGCCCTGCGGCAGGGCGCCGACTGGCTGGAGACCGACGTCCAGACCACCAAGGACGGCGTCCCGGTGCTGATGCACGACGCGACCGTGGACCGCACCACCAACGGCAAGGGCGCGGTCGCCGACCTCACCGCCGCCGAGGTGGCCGCCCTGCGGGTGACCGTCGGCCCCGGGCCGGACGAGCCGGTGCCGACCCTGGACCAGCTGCTCGAGCGGCTCTCCGGCAGCAGCGTGACGCTGCTGATGGAGATCAAGTGGCAGCGGGCCGAGGACGTCACCCGGATCGCCCGGCTCGCCGCCGGCAGCGGCGCCCGGGTCTTCCTCTACTCCTTCTCCTCGGAGCACCTGCGGCAGGCCCACGCGGCCGCCCCCGACTTGCCGGTGGTGCTGATCCAGGGGGCCTCGTTCGCCGAGGACCCGGGCGACCTGCCGCTGCACGGCATCGCCCTGGACGCCACCCTGGCCACCGCCGCCCGGATCGCCGCCGAGCGCCG
This sequence comes from Kitasatospora sp. NPDC090091, assembly GCF_044747365.1. Classification (NCBI taxonomy): domain Bacteria; kingdom Bacillati; phylum Actinomycetota; class Actinomycetes; order Kitasatosporales; family Streptomycetaceae; genus Kitasatospora; species Kitasatospora sp. NPDC090091. Next base: position 140,371 of record NZ_JBIVDY010000009.1, on the reverse strand, counting down.
GGCCGGCCGCGAGGTCTACGTCTGGACGCTGGACGACGAGGACTCCTGGCAGCTGATGACCGAGCGCTCCGCCGACGGCCTGATCACCGACGCGCCCGGCCGGGCCCGCCACTGGGCCGACGCCAACTGCCGCACCGAGCCCCCGGTCGCCCCGCGCGGCGCCCGCGCGCACTGAGGCCCCGTCCGGCGGGAGCGGCCCCGGCCCCGGGCCCGGGGCCGCCGGACGGGGCCGTGCGGCCGACCGGGGCGGACCAGCGCGAATACCGGAGTAGTCGATTTTCCGCCGGGGCGGATCGCGTAGCGTGGAGAGTTATGCGACTCGGTGTGCTCGACGTAGGTTCCAACACGGTCCACTTCCTCGTGGTGGACGCCCATCCCGGGGCCGCCCCGCTGCCCGCGTACTCGCACAAGGCCGAGCTGCGGCTGGCCGAACTCCTCGACGAGGGGGGCGGCATAAGCGAGCCGGGCGTGGCGAAGCTGATCGACATGGTCTCCTCCTCGCTGCGGGTCGCCGAGGACAAGGGCGTCGTCGACATACTGCCGTTCGCCACCTCCGCGGTCCGCGAGGCCGTCAACGGCGAGGAGGTGCTCGGCCGGGTCGCCACCGAGACCGGCGTCGAGCTCCAGGTGCTCTCCGGTCAGGACGAGGCCCGGCTCACCTTCCTCGCCGTCCGCCGCTGGTTCGGCTGGTCCTCCGGACGGCTGCTCAACCTCGACATCGGCGGCGGCTCGCTGGAGATCGCCTGCGGGCTGGACGAGCAGCCCGACGTCGCCTGCTCGCTGCCGCTCGGCGCGGGCCGGCTCACCGGCCGCTGGCTGCCCGGCGACGTCGCCGACCCGGAGCACCTGCGCGAGCTCAGACGCCACATCCGCGCCGAGATGGCCACCGTCGTCGGCGAGATCTCCCGGCTCGGCCCGCCGGACCACGCCGTCGCCACCTCCAAGACCTTCAAGCAGCTGGCCCGGATGACCGGTGCGGCCCCCGCCGACGCCGGCCCGTACGCCGACCGGCGGCTCACCCGCAGCGGCCTCTCCGCCTGGCTGCCCCGGCTCTCCGGGATGACCGTCGCCGAACGGGCGCAGATCCCGGGCGTCTCCGAGGGCCGGGCCAAGCAGCTGCTGGCCGGCGCCCTGGTCGCCGACGCGGCGATGGACCTCTTCGGCCTGGAGGAGCTGGACATCTGCCCCTGGGCGCTGCGCGAGGGCATCATCCTGCGCCGCCTGGACGCCATGGACAGCCCCGCCGACCGCCGCAGTCCGGCCCTCACCACCTGAGGGCGGGCCCGAGGGCCGCTCCCCGTTCCGGGCGCGGTCCGCTTACGCTGTCTCCCGTGGCGCAACCAGCGGACGAGGACGGGACGCAGGAGAGCCGGGCTCCCGGGGACGGGCAGCCGCGGCCGGACGGCCCGCGCCGCGCACGCCGCACCGGCGGCCAGGACCGGGACGGCGGGGCGGCCGGCCGCCCCCGTGCGCTGGGCAAGGCCGTGCAGGCGGTCCAGGGCGTCCGGGCGGCCAGGAGCGCGGCCGCCGGCAAGGGCGAGCCCGCCCGGGACGGTGCCGCGGGGCCCGACCCGGAGCAGGGGGCCACCGGGAAGCCCGCCGGGGCCGCGAAGCCGGCCAGGACCGCGAAGGCGGCGAAGGCGGCGAAGCCCGCCAAGCCCGCCAAGGGCACCGCGAAGACCGCTGCGAAGACCGCCGCCAAGGCCGCGGCCCGGGCCGCCACCGCGAAGACCGCCGCCGCCGTGAAGCGCACCGCCCGTCCGGCCGGCCCGGAGCCGGAGACGGGGGCCGAGTCCGCCCCGAAGTCCACCCCGAAGTCCACCGCGCGGACCAGGACGACGGCCGCCCCGGAGGCCGCCCCGGAGCCCGACCCCAAGGCCGAGGCGAAGGCCGCCCGCAAGGCGGCCCGGCAGGCCCCGGCCGACACGTCCGCCGCCGCGCCCACCGCCACCCCGGCCGTCGCGCCCACCGCCGACCGGCCCCCTCGCGAGAAGCGGACCGCCCGCGCGGCCGGCGCCGCCAAGGCCGCCGTCCAGTCCGTGCGGTCCGTCAAGGCCGCCCGCCAGGCCGCCGCCCGGACCGCCCCGCTGCTGCGCACCACCGACCGCCTGGTGCTGCCGTCGCACCCGTCCCTGCACATCCCCGACACCAAGGTCGCCCTCTCCACCGCCTCGGTCTACCCGGCCAACACCGCGGTCGGCTTCGAGCTGGCCGCCAAGCTCGGGTACGACGGCGTCGAGGTGATGGTCTGGAACGACCCGGTCAGCCAGGACATCGAGGCGCTGCGCCGGCTCTCCGACGCCCACGGGATGCCGATCCTGGCCGTGCACGCGCCCTGCCTGCTGATCACCCAGCGGGTCTGGAGCACCGACCCGTGGACCAAGCTGGTCCGTGCCCGGGCCGCCGCCGAGAAGCTCGGCGCGAGCGCCGTCGTCGTGCACCCGCCGTTCCGCTGGCAGCGCCAGTACGCCCGCGAGTTCGTCGAGGGCATCGAGCGCATGGCGGGCGAGACCGACGTCCGCTTCGCCGTCGAGAACATGTACCCGTGGCGCTACCGCGACCGCGAGATGCTGGCCTACGCCCCCGGCTGGGACGTCACGGACGAGGAGTACCGGCACTTCACCATCGACCTCTCGCACGCCGCCACCTCCCGGATCGACGCGCTCGCCATGGTCGAGCGGATGGGCTACCGGCTCGCCCACATCCACCTCGCCGACGGCAGCGGCTCCGGCAAGGACGAGCACCTGATCCCCGGGCGCGGCAAGCAGCCCTGCGCCGAGCTGCTGGAACACCTCGCCCGGACCGGCTTCGACGGCCACGTGGTGCTGGAGGTCAACACCCGCCGCTCCGCGTCCCCCGCCGAACGCGAGGCCGACCTGGCCGAGGCGCTCGCCTTCACCCGGCTCCACCTGGCCACCCCGGCGCGCGTACGCTGAGTACGAACTGCCGTACCGAGGGGGAGACATGACGGACGAGTCGGACTTCCGTGCCATCGCGACATCCTTCGGCGGGGTCGCCGCCGAGTACGAGCAGGGCCGCCCCGGCTACCCGGACGAGCTGTTCGACGAGCTGGAGCGCCTGGCCGGCCGGACCCTCAAGGGCGCCCGCGTCCTGGACGTCGGCGCCGGCACCGGCATCGCCACCCGGCGGCTCGCCGCCCGCGGCGCCGAAGTGGTCGCCGTCGAGCCCAGCCCGGGCATGGGCGCCCAGTTCCTGGCCGGCAGCCCCGGCATCCCGCTGGTCAAGGGCACCGGCGACGAGCTGCCCTTCCACGACCACAGCGCCGACTTCATCACCTACGCCCAGGCCTTCCACTGGACCCGCCCCGAGCTGGCCGTCCCGGAGGCGATCCGGGTGCTGCGGCCCGGCGGCGCCCTCGCCACCTGGTGGAACGTGAAGGACGAGTCCGTCCCCTGGGTGCGCGCCCTGGGCGAGCGGATGGCCGCCGCGCTGCCCGGCCGCTACCACGGCTACGGTCAGATCGACCACCACACCAGCCACTTCGCCCCGGCCGGCCTGGCGGTCGCCGACGTGACGCTGCGCTGGGAGCGCGAGGTCACCGTCGACCGGCTGCTCAAGGACCTCACCTCCCGCTCCTACCTGGCCTCCCTGGATCCGGAGCGGCGTGCCCGCGTCCTCGCCGACGAGCGCGCCGCACTGCTCGCCGAGTTCCCCGACGGCCGGCTGACCGAGCCCTACGTCCTGCGCCTCACCGTGGCGGTCACCCCGGGCGGCGCGGCCTGACCGCATCGCGGACGGACCGTCCGGCGCTCGGACCGCGGGCGTAGGCTCGTTAGACACAGCGGTGCCGCGCCCTCCCTACCGGCGGTGCCGCGAGGTACCCCCCGAAGGAGTGGAGCACAGTGCCCGAGCTGAGGTCCCGTACGGTCACCCACGGTCGCAACATGGCAGGCGCCCGGGCGCTTCTCCGGGCCGCCGGCGTAGCCCGCGAGGACTTCGGCAAGCCGATCATCGCGGTCGCCAACTCCTTCACCGAGTTCGTCCCCGGCCACACCCACCTCCAGCCGGTCGGCCGGATCGTCTCCGAGGCGATCAAGCAGGCGGGCGGCATCCCGCGGGAGTTCAACACCATCGCGGTCGACGACGGCATCGCGATGGGCCACGGCGGCATGCTCTACTCGCTGCCCTCGCGCGACCTGATCGCCGACTCCGTGGAGTACATGGTCAACGCGCACTGCGCCGACGCCCTGATCTGCATCTCCAACTGCGACAAGATCACCCCCGGCATGCTGATGGCCGCGCTGCGGCTGAACATCCCGACCGTCTTCGTCTCCGGCGGCCCGATGGAGGCCGGCAAGGCCACCCTGGTCGACGGCACCGTCCGCAAGCTCGACCTGGTCGACGCGATCTCCCAGGCGGTGAACGAGAACGTCTCCGACGAGGACATCGCGATCATCGAGGAGAACGCCTGTCCGACCTGCGGCTCCTGCTCGGGGATGTTCACCGCCAACTCGATGAACTGCCTGACCGAGGCGATCGGCCTCTCTCTGCCCGGCAACGGCTCGGTGCTCGCCACCCACACCGCCCGCCGGGCGCTGTACGAGCGGGCCGGGCAGAACGTGGTCGAGATCGCGAACCGCCACTACGGCCAGGACGACCACTCGGTCCTGCCGCGCTCGATCGCCACCCGCGCCGCCTTCGAGAACGCCATGGCGCTGGACATCGCGATGGGCGGCTCCACCAACACGATCCTGCACCTGCTCGCCGCCGCCCAGGAGGCCGAGCTGGACTTCGACATGCGGGCCATCGACGCCGTCTCCCGCAAGGTGCCCTGCCTCTCCAAGGTCGCGCCGAACGGCTCGTACTACATGGAGGACGTGCACCGGGCCGGCGGCATCCCGGCCATCCTCGGCGAGCTCTACCGCGGCGGACTGCTCAACGAGGACGTGCACACCGTCCACTCCGACTCGCTCGCCGAGTGGCTCAAGACCTGGGACGTCCGCGGCGGCTCGCCGTCCGCCGAGGCCGTCGAGCTCTGGCACGCGGCCCCCGGCTGCGTCCGCTCCGCCGAGGCCTTCTCGCAGTCCGAGCGCTGGGAGTCCCTGGACACCGACGCCGCGAGGGGCTGCATCCGCAGCGTCGAGCACGCCTACTCGGTCGAGGGCGGCCTGGCCGTGCTCTACGGCAACCTCGCCGAGGACGGCTGCATCGTGAAGACCGCCGGCGTGGACGAGTCGATCTGGACCTTCAGCGGTCCGGCCGTCGTGGTCGAGTCGCAGGAGGACGCCGTCGACGCGATCCTCACCAAGCGGGTCAAGGAGGGCGACGTCGTCGTCATCCGCTACGAGGGCCCCAAGGGCGGCCCGGGCATGCAGGAGATGCTCTACCCGACGTCCTTCCTCAAGGGCCGCGGCCTCGGCAAGGCCTGCGCGCTGGTCACCGACGGCCGCTTCTCCGGCGGCACCTCGGGCCTGTCGATCGGCCACGCCTCGCCGGAGGCAGCCTCCGGCGGCATCATCGCCCTGGTGGAGGACGGCGACATCATCGCCATCGACATCCCCGGCCGGAAGATCTCCCTGGAGGTCTCCTTCGAGGAGCTGCACGAGCGCCGGCTGAAGCTGGAGGCCGAGGGCGGCTACCGGCCGAAGAAGCGCGAGCGCCAGGTCAGCCAGGCCCTGCGCGCGTACGCCGCGATGGCCACCTCCGCAGACAAGGGCGCCGTCCGGGACGTCAGCAAGCTCGGCTGACACCCGGGCGCCCGCAAGCCCCGAGGAGGAGCCGTCCCGCCCGCCGGGACGGCTCCTCCGGCGTTTCCGGCGTTTCCGGTGGTTCCGGCGGCTCTGCCCGCCGCCCGCCGCCTGCCGGTGGCCGCGGCCGTTCGCCGGTGTCGCGGGGCGTCGGGTGATAATCGGCCGTGTGACCGAGCACCCCGCCCCCGCCCCCACGCCCGCCGGCGCCCCCGAGCCGGAGCCGATCCGCTGGTTCGGCACCAGCTGGGTCGAGCGCGGCACCGACTACCGGCTGCGCCGGATCGCCGTGCCGATCGGCGCCCTGCTGGCCGCCGCGGCCGCCGCGCTCGTGCTGCGCTTCGGCGTCGAGGGCATCCGGCTCTCCGACAACGGCGGCTTCCTCAACGGCCTGCTGGTCGCCGCCATCGCGATCTGCTCGCTGCTCGCCGCGCTGCGCACCTGGAAGCAGCTCACCGAGGGCAAGGACCGGCTGACCGGCTGGATGGCCGAGGACAAGTCGCTCGGCGCGGTCTGGATCATCGGCGGGGTCGGCGCGCTGCTCGCCTACTTCGTCCGCAGCCTGGTCGAGGCCCCCGGCGAGGCGGTCAGGCGTGCCGACTACGAGCGGGCCGCCGCCGCCCACCGGCGCCGGCAGTCCGCCCGCAGCGGCCGGCCCGACGCCAAGGCGCCGGGCCGGGCCAAGCGCCGGCGCTGACTCAGGAGCGGCTGACCGTGCCGCAGGCGCCGTCGTCCTGAAGCTGCCGGTTCCGGTCGTACGGGTCGGTGGCCGGACCGGTCTGCCCGGGGTTCGGCCGGGCGAACTGCGCGAACTGCGGGTGGAAGTAGCCGTCGTGGACGTTGCAGGCCGAGTTGCCGGACTCCGACCTGGACGGACCGAAGTTGATCTTCTTCGGGTTGTTCCGGTACCTGGCCGGGTCGTAGAACCGGTAGTCGTCCACCCGGCGCACGATGGTCCGCGCCGTCCAGGTGTCCCCGGCGACGTCGGCGGCCGGCACCACCAGGCCCACCGGCTTCGCCGTCCCGTCCTTGGGCGCGGGCAGCGGCGACCCGGGCCCGCTGCTCGCGGTCGGGCGCGGCGAGGCCGCCCGCTGCCCGGCCTCCGGGCCGGGGCGCAGCGCGTAGACGAAGGTGAAGTCGGTGTGCACCACGACGCCCCCGTCGCCGTCGCCGTCCACGGTGATCCGGCCCTGGACCTTGACGGTGTCGTTCACCGGGATCGCCTCGCGCGGGTCGAAGCGGCTGAACCGGGTGGTGGGGTCGGTCTCCTCGGTCGGGTGCGCGAGACCGGCCTCCAGCCTGTCCCGGGTCTCCCGCTCGATCATGGCGAGCGCGGCCTCCGGCCGGCCGCCCGCGACCGCCTTCGGGTCCAGGTTGGCCGCGGCCAGGTAGTCCTTGACCAGCTTCACCTGGGCGGCGACCTGCTCGGCGGTGAACGCCCCGACCGGGCCGGGGGCCTGCGGCAGCTCGAAGGCGTCCATCGAGGTCGGCCAGGGCTCGGCCGGGGAGCCGGCCCACGGGTGGTCGACGGTCGGCTGCTGCTCGGCGGTCTTCGGCGGGGCGGCCGTCGGCCGCGCGGTCTCCGGGGCTGCTGTCGGCACCGGGCCGCGGTGGGAGGCGCCCTCCGAGCCGTGCGTGAACCAGCTCGTCACGGCGTCGAGGTTCAGGGCTGCGAGCAGCACCGCGACGGCCAGCAGCACGTAGAGCGCCGTCCGCCCCTCGAACCGGCGGCGGGGGCGCGGGTCGCCCCAGGCGTCGACCGGCTGCGGCTTGCGCCCGAACCGGCCGGCCTTCCGCGGGCCGTCGTTCACCGAGCGCCGGCCGCCCGGGTCCACCGGGGGAGTGTGCTTCCACCGCGCGGCGAGCATCCGGGTGCGGCCGGACTGCTCCTTGACGGTGGCACCTCTGACGAACTCCTCGTCCAGGACGAGGTCGGCGAACGGGTCCTTCCCGCCCGTACCGGACGGGTCGGCCCCGTCCGGGTCACGGCCCTCCGTCGGGCGCGGCTCTGGATCTTCGGCGATCGGCATCGCGCCAGTATGCCGACGCGGTGTGACGGCGCGTCGATCGGGGGCACACCATGTGGTGAACGCGTGTGCGATGTGCGCGAATCACCCCCTTATGCACCGCCCCTGACGCACGCTCACCCCGCGCTCAATCCTTGCCGCGGGCCTGCTTCACCGATCCGACCACTCCCGCGACCGCCAGCAGCACGCCGGCCGGCAGCAATGAGAGGAAGAACGCACCGATCAGGCTCGCGTCGCCGAGGATCGTCTGCGCCAGTGTGTTCAGTACCAGCAGGGCACCGGCCGCCGGCACCGCCGACTGCCACGGGTGCTCGGCCGCCCACCTGCGCAGCCGCCGGTCCGCGGTGTCGCGGCGCAACTGGCCGCCCACCGTGCCGACCAGGAAGAAGAAGAACAGCGCCCAGCCGGCCGGGCCGGCCAGCATGCTCAGCGACCAGTCCCCGGTGACCAGCTCGATCCCCAGGGCCGTCGCCCCCACCACCGCACCGACACCCGCGGCCGTCTTCCACGGGCCCACCGTCGCAGCGGCGACGGCGGCCTGCCGGTTCTCACGTCGGGACATCTCTCCGTGTGACATACCTCCACGGTGCGCCCGGGAGCCCCCGGGGGCCATAGGGGAGAACCCGGAGTTTGGCCCTTACGGGACCGGCCACCTCCGTTCGCTGCCCGCCGCCGGGGCCGGCTGCCGCCGCCGTGGCGCCGGCGCCGGTCCGGGGCCTTCCGCAGGGTGGACGGTCCCGCTGCGGGCGGGCGCGCGGTGCGAGGATGGCGGCAGGTACGGACGCGAGGAGCGGGCATGGGCAGCGCAGCGGCGCACGGGCAGAAGATCGCCTTCCTGGGCACGGGCAAGATCGGGGAGGCGCTGCTCTCGGGCCTGCTCCGGGCCGGCAAGAACCCGGCGGACGTCCTGGTGACCGCCCGCCGGCCCGAGCGGGCCGCCGAGCTGGCCGAGAAGTACGGCGTCGGCGTGGTGGGCAACACCGAGGCCGCCAAGCTCGCCGACACCCTGATCCTCGCGGTCAAGCCGCAGGACATGGGCACCCTGCTGGACGAGCTGGCGCCGCACGTCGGCTCCGACCGGCTGGTGATCTCCGCGGCGGCCGGCATCCCCACCGCCTGGTTCGAGGCCCGGCTGGCGGCCGGCACCCCGGTGGTCCGGGTGATGCCCAACACGCCCGTCCTGGTGGACGAGGGGATGAGCGTCATCTCCGGCGGCTCGCACGCCACCGAGGCGCACCTGGAGCGGGCCGAGGAGATCTTCCGCTCGGTCGGCAAGGCGCTGCGGCTGCCCGAGTCCCAGCAGGACGCCGCCACCGCGCTCTCCGGCTCCGGCCCGGCCTACTTCTACTTCCTGGTGGAGGCGATGACCGACGCCGGCATCCTGCTCGGCCTGCCCCGGCACGTCGCGCACGACCTGATCGTGCAGTCGGCGATCGGTGCCTCGGTCATGCTGCGGGACTCCGGCGAGCACCCGGTGAAGCTGCGCGAGGCGGTCACCTCGCCGGCCGGCACCACCATCGCCGCCATCCGCGAGCTGGAGAACCACGGCGTCCGGGCCGCGCTGCTGGGCGCCCTGGAGGCGGCCCGCGACCGCTCCCGGGAGCTGGCCTCCGGCGGCAAGTAGGCTCCTCCGGTGTCCTACGAACTGGTGATCTTCGACAACGACGGCGTCCTGGTGGACAGCGAGCCGCTCTCCAACCGGGTGCTCGCCGAGTACCTGACCGAGCTCGGGTACCCGACGACCGTCGAGGACTCCTACCGGGACTTCATGGGGAGCGCCGCCCACCGGATCCACGACCTGATCGCCGAGCGGTACGACGGAGCGAAGCTGCCGGACGGCTTCGACGAGCTGTTCCACGCCCGGGTGTTCGCCGCCTTCGCCGAGGAGCTCACCGCCGTGCGCGGCGCGGATACGCTGCTGAAGGAGCTCCGGCAGCGCTCCGTGCCGTACTGCCTGGCCTCCTCGGCGCACCACACGTGGATCCGCACCGCGCTCGACCTGACCGGTCTGCGCGGGCACCTCGCCGAGGAGCGGATCTTCAGCGCCCAGGACGTCGGCATCGGCAAGCCCGCGCCCGACCTCTTCCTGCACGCCGCCCGCACCCTCGGCGCCGACCCGGCCCGCTGCCTGGTGCTGGAGGACAGCGTCAACGGCGTGCTGGCCGCCCGGGCCGCCGGGATGGACGTGTACGGCTACACGGCGCTCACCGATCCGGCGAAGCTGCTGGCGGCCGGCGCCACCGGGCTGATCGCCGACCTCGCCGAGGTGCCCGCGTTGCTCGGCTGACCGGTCGCGGGGGCGGGGCCCGTCCTCGCGTGCGTCGCCGGCCCCCGCGGGCGCCGCGCGCCCGCCCGGGCGCGCCGTCCGCCCTCGCGTTGCGCGACCCCTCCCCAAAAGCGGCGGCACCGCCTACGCTCTCGCCAACATCGTCGTACCGGCCGGTAGCGAGGTCCGCATGAGTGCCGCGAGTACCGTGATCACGCCCCGCCTGCGCCAGGGCCGGGCGGCGCTCGCCGCGGGCTTCCTGCTCCAGGGCACCACCTTCGCGCTGCTGGTCACCTGCATCCCCGAACTGCAGGACCGGTACGGGCTCAGCGACGCGCTGCTGCCGGTCTTCCTGGCCGCCGTGCCGATCCTGGCCGGGGTCGGGTCGATCGCCTCCGAGCAGCTGGTGCGGCGGACCGGTGCCCGGTCGGTGCTGCGGGTCGTCCAGCCCGCGGTCTGCCTCACCCTGGCCGGCGTCGGCTTCGGTGACGAGCTCTGGCAACTCGCCATCGCCCTGGGTGCGTTCGGCCTGCTGGTCGGCGCGCTGGATGCCAGTATGAACATGCTCGGGGTGGGCCTGCAGCACCGCTACGGCCGCTCGATCATGATCGGCTTCCATGCCGCGTTCAGCCTCGGCGGCATCCTCGGCGCGGCGCTGGCCGGCCTCGGCTCGCACTACGACGCCGGCCTGCCGGTGCTGTTCGGCACCGCGGCCGCCGTGATCGCCCCGCTGGCCGTGCTGGCCGGCACCCTCCCCCGGTCTTCGGCCGGGGGGACCTCCGGCGCCGGACCGGGCGAACTCGGCGACGCCGTCCGGGAGGCGGCCGAGGCCGCCGCCCGGACGATCCCGTGGCGCCCGCTGCTGCCGCTCTGCCTGGCGATGGCCTTCGCGTACATCGCGGACGCCTCCGTCTCCAACTACAGCGTCAAGTACCTCACCGACGGTCTGCACAGCCCCGACGACGTCGCCAAGCTCTCCTACCTCGGGTACATGGTGGCGATGCTGCTCGGCCGGGCGGTCGGCGACCGCGCGGTGCAGCACTGGGGCGCCGTCCCGGTGGTGCGGGCCGGGGCCGCGCTGGCCGCGCTGGGCTTCGCGGTGGCCGCCGCCGCGCCCGGGGCCTGGGCCGGGATCGCCGGGTTCACCGTCCTCGGCCTCGGCATCTGCGCGATCATCCCGCAGGTGTTCGCGGCCGGCGGGCGGCTCTTCCCGGCCGATTCGGACGCCGCCGTGGCGCGGCTCAACCTGTTCAACTACGCGGGTTTCCTGGTCGGTTCGCCGCTGGTCGGCGCGATCGCGGACGCGAGCTCGTACCGCTGGGCGCTGCTCGCGCCGATGCTGCTGGTCCTGGCGGTGCTGCCGCTGGCCGGCCGGTTCGTCCCGGCCCCCGCGCCCGTCCCGGCGCCGGCGGTGGCCTGACGCCCGGTCCGGGGCGGTCGGGGGCGGTGGCCTGACGCCCGGTCCGGGGCGGTCGGGGGCGGTCCGGGGCGCGGCTCAGTGCTCCCGGATCTCCTCCAGTGACACCTGCATCAGCGCCTTGGCCCGGGTGAACCAGTCCGCCAGGACGGCGATCTCGTCCGGCGTGTAGTCGGCGAACAGCCCCGCGAGGCGGGCGTAGAACGGGCCGTAGACCGCCAGGATGCGCTCCTGGGCGGAGTCGGCCATCACCACCCGCACCCGTCGCCGGTCCGCCGGGTCCGCCTCCCGGTGGGCGAAGCCGGCCTTGTCCAGGCGATTGAGCACACCCGTCACCGCGCCGGTGGTCAGCTGGGCCCGCTCGGCGAGGTCGCCGGCGGCCAGCGGCGTGCCGGCGAGGGCCGCCTCGATGACGAAGCCGAGGCAGGTCAGGTCGGTGACGTTGAGCCCGAGCCGAGCGGCGATGTCCTGCTGTCCGAACTGCGCGAGCGCGATCATCCGGTCCATCGCGTACTGCGCCTGCTCGGGCGTCGCCTCCGGGCGCGGCTTGCCCTCCACGGAATATCTCCTTAGCATCTAAGTTACTTAGCTCGTGAGATAAGACATCTCCAGCGACGCCCCAGGGGCGGTCGCGGCTCCATCACACCAAATGAGGGGACATGGGCGCACACGACGAGCACGACATGGGGCACACCGTCGCCGGCTGGACCGGTACGGCCATCGCCGTCGCCGGTACGGCCGTCGCGGGCGTGGCCCTGATCGCCGGCTCGGCGGCCGGCCTCTGGCTCGGCGGGGCCGTCACCGCCCTGGCGGCGGTCACCACCTGGGTGCTGCACCTCGCCGGCTGGGGCAAGGCCACCGGGCCGCGGCCGGCCGACCGCCGGCACTGGCGCACCCGGGACGCCGCGGCCCGGCACGGCCACCCCGACTGCCTCGGCTGCCGCCTGGCGGGCCGCCCGACCCCCGCCACCACCCCCGCACAGGCCCCCGCGCCGGCACCCGCCCGCGCCGTCGCCCGCGACTAGGCAAGCAGGGGCTCAGCGAGCCTGTGGCGCCCCTCCGCGACGGCGGCGGGGCGCGCCGTCGGCGGTGCGCCCCTGGCGGCCTTCCCGCGGCCGCGACGCACTACGGTGGGGCCATGCCCGAAGCCGAGCGTGACACCCCCTGCGGCCTGCACCTCTTCTGGGACGAGGCGGTCACCGCCTACGACTTCGGTCCCGGCCACCCGATGGACCCGACCCGCCTGGCGCTCACCATGCGCCTGGTGGAGTCGCTCGGACTGGACACCGGCCCGGGAGTGACCGTCCGGGCCGCACCGCCGGCCGGCGAGTCCACCCTCCACCTGGTGCACACCCGCGCCTACGTGGAGGCGGTCAAATACGCCGCCGACCACCCCGACCAGCCGGACCGGCGGCACGGCCTCGGCACCGACGACAACTGGGGCTTCCCGGCCGTCCACTCCGCCTCCGCACTGATCGCCGGCCAGTCGGTGGCCGCCGCCGAGGCCGTCTGGCGCGGCGAGACCCCGCACGCCGTCAACTTCGCCGGCGGCCTGCACCACGCCATGCCCGGCCGGGCCTCCGGCTTCTGCATCTACAACGACCCCGCGCTCGCCATCGCCCGGCTGCTCGAACTCGGCGCCGAGCGGGTCGCCTACGTCGACGTCGACGTCCACCACGGCGACGGTGTGCAGGAGGCGTTCTGGGACGACCCCCGGGTGCTCACCGTCTCGTTGCACGAGCACCCCGCCACGCTCTTCCCGCAGACCGGCTGGGCCACCGAGACCGGCGGGCCGAACGCCCCCGGCTCGGCGGCCAACCTGCCGCTGCCGGCCGGCACCGGCGACGCCGGCTGGCTGCGCGCCTTCCACGCCCTCGTCCCCGAGCTGCTGGCGGCCTTCCGCCCGCAGGTCCTGGTCACCCAGCACGGCGCGGACACCCACCTGGAGGACCCGCTCGCCCACCTCGCCGTCACCGTGGACGCCCAGCGGCTGATCGCCGAGGAGCTGCACGGCCTCGCCCACCGGCACGCCGACGGCCGCTGGATCGCCCTCGGCGGGGGTGGCTACGCCGTGGTCGACGTCGTCCCGCGGAGCTGGACCCACCTGGTCGCCACCGCGGCCGGCAGGCCCGTCGACCCGGCGGCCGAGACCCCCGAGTCCTGGCGCGCCGAGGTCCTCCGGCGCACCGGCCGCCCGGCCCCGCCGCGGATGACCGACGGCGCCCGGCCGTCCTGGCGGGACTTCGACGCGGGTTACGATCCGGCCGACCGCCTCGACCAGGCGATCCTGGCCGCCCGCCGCGCCGTACTGCCGCACCACGGCCTGCTGCCCTGACCAGCACCGGTGCGGCCGGGCCGAACGCCGACCCCCGGTTGTGAAGATGCCGGTCGGTGCGCACGCCCACTACTGCAGACCGCCTAGCGACTACGTAATGCAACAGTCCTATCTCTCACCGTACGAGGACTGCGCTTCCCCCTCTTCCCACTGGTACCACCCATAACTACTCTGGGGATACACGTGTGCCGGTGGAGTCACCGGAGGGGAAGCCGGTGCCTTGCACACGGGTAAGGGTCGGTGATGGTCATGAGTTCCGGCGAACGCCCCCTGCAGGAAGTCGTCTTCCTGACCGTGGCCGAGGTGGCCGCGGTCATGCGGGTGTCCAAGATGACGGTGTACCGGTTGGTGCACAGCGGAGAGCTGCCGGCCATCCGGGTCGGGCGGTCCTTCCGGGTGCCCCAGCAGGCGGTGCACGAGTACCTGAAGGAGTCCTACGTGCGGCTCGAAAGCGCGTAGACCGGTTGGCGGGGCGGGGGTCACAGCCGGTGGCCCCCGCGCTCGTTCGCCCCGGATTTCCCCCGAGTTCGCCGTTCCGGGGGAGCACGATTACGGCCCTGGCCGGACGGGCGGTAGGCTAGGCCCTCCGTCAGTCGTATGGACTCCGTCTCTCACGGGCGCGAGTCTTAGTGAGCGAGGGTTGTTCCGTGGGCTCTGTCATCAAGAAGCGTCGCAAGCGTATGGCCAAGAAGAAGCACCGCAAGCTTCTGAAGAGGACCCGCGTTCAGCGTCGCAACAAGAAGTAAGCGCCCCCGGCCGCGCGCCTCGCGCGCCCGGCGCTTCCACCGCCCGTCCAGGCCTGCCGGCCTGGGCGGGCGGTGTCACATCCCGACAGGGTCCGGGCGGTGTCACTTCCCGGCAGGGTCCGGGCGGTGTCACTTCCCGGCAGGGTCCGGGCGGTGTCACTTCCCGGCAGGGCCGGGCGGCGCGGTACGGTGCACGCAGGGCCGTGGCGGCCGAGGAATGGGGTGCAGCGCTGTGGGGATGGTCGTGCTCGTCACCGGCGTGTCCCGCCGGCTCGGCGCCCGCTTCGTCGCCGAGCTCCGGCGCCGGCCCGGTGTCGACCTGGTGGTCGGCGTGGACGTGCAGCCGCCCCGGCTGCCGGTCGAGGAGCCGGCGGAGCCCGCCGCCCCGTACCGGTTCCAGCAGCTCGACCTGCGCCGGCCCGCGGTGGCCCGGGTGATCGCCGAGCACCGGGTCGACACCGTCGTCCACCTCGCGGTGAGCGCCACCGGCCTGGGCTCCACCAACCGCGCCGCGGTCAAGGAGTCCAACGTCATCGGCACCATGCAGCTGCTCGGTGCCTGCCAGAAGGCCCCGGGGGTGCGCCGCCTGGTGGTGAAGTCGACCACCGGCGTGTACGGCTCGGCGCCGCGCGACCCCGCGGTGTTCACCGAGCGGACCCAGCCCAAGAACCTCCCGAGCGGCGGCTTCGCCAAGGACGCGGTCGAGGTCGAGGGCTACGTCCGCGGCTTCGCCCGGCGCCGCCCGGACGTCGCGGTCACCGTGCTGCGGTTCGCCAACATCGTCGGCCCCGGCGCGGATACCCCGCTCAGCGAGTACTTCGCGCTGCCGGTGCTGCCCACCGTCCTCGGCTACGACCCGCGGCTGCAGTTCGTCCACGAGGACGACGCGCTCGCGGTGCTCGCCCGGGCGGCGGCCGAGCCGGAGCCCGGCACCGTCAACACCGGCACCTTCAACGTGGCGGGGGAGGGCGTGCTGCTGCTCTCCCAGTGCGCCCGCCGGCTCGGCCGGCCGACCCTGCCGCTGCTGCTGCCCGCGATCAGCTGGATGGCCGGGGTGGCCCGGCAGACCAGGATGGTCGACTTCTCCCCCGAGCAGCTGCGGCTGCTCACCCACGGCCGGGTGGTGGACACCACCGCGCTGCGCGACACCTTCGGCTACCGGCCGCGCTTCACCACCCCGGAGGCGTTCGCCGACTTCGCCGCCGCGCAGCGCACGGGGCTGCTGCCGCCCGAGCGGCTGACCGCCGTCACCGACCGGCTGGGCGCGCTGCTGGGGCCGGAGCACGCCCCGGCCGCCCACCCGGCGCACCCGGCCCCCCCGAACCGTCCCCGCCGACCCAGGAGCTGAACCCGCGATGAGTGCCGCAGCCAAGAACGCGCCGGGCGAGGCCAAGGTCATCCCGATCGAGTCCGCACCGAGCTGGAGCGAGCCCGAGCCGCCCGCCGGCCTGGCCGACCGGATCGCCGGGGCCGTCGGCGGGGCACTGGCCGGGCCGCTCGGCCCGACCGCGACCCGGCTGTTCGGCAAGGGCTGGGAGGGCCGGGCCGCCGACGGTCTCTCCTTCCTGCGCCGCCGGATCACCGGCGACTACGAGGTGGACGAGTTCGGCTTCGACCGCGAGCTCACCGAGGAGGTGCTGCTCGGGCTGGTGCGGCCGCTCGCCGAGAAGTACTTCCGGGTCGAGGTGCGCGGGATCGAAAACATCCCGGCCGAGGGCGGCGCACTGCTCGTGGCCAACCACTCGGGGACGATCCCGCTGGACGCCCTGATGACGCAGGTGGTCATCCACGACCACCACCCCGCGCGTCGGTACCTGCGGATGCTCGCCGCCGACCTGGTGTTCGTGCTGCCCGGCGTCAACGAGCTGGCCCGCAAGGCCGGCCACACGCTCGCCTGCAACGAGGACGCCCAGGCGCTGCTGGAGCGCGGCGAGCTGGTCGGGGTCTGGCCGGAGGGCTTCAAGGGCATCGGCAAGCCGTTCTCCGAGCGGTACAAGCTGCAGCGGTTCGGGCGCGGGGGCTTCGTCTCCTCGGCGCTGCGGGCCCGGGTGCCGATCGTGCCCTGCTCGATCGTCGGGGCCGAGGAGACCTACCCGATGATCGGCAACTTCAAGACGCTGGCCCGGCTGCTCGGCCTGCCCTACGTGCCGATCACGCCGACCTTCCCGTGGCTCGGGCCGCTCGGTGCGGTGCCGCTGCCGACCAAGTGGATCATCCAGTTCGGCGAGCCGATCGCCACCGACCGGCACCCGGCGGAGGCTGCGGACGACCCGATGCTGGTCTTCGACCTGGCCGACGAGGTGAGGGAGACCATCCAGCACACGCTCTACAAGCTGCTGGTGCAGCGGCGGTCGGTCTTCTTCTGACGGCCGGCCC
Organism: Kitasatospora sp. NPDC090091; assembly: GCF_044747365.1. Lineage (NCBI taxonomy): Bacteria > Bacillati > Actinomycetota > Actinomycetes > Kitasatosporales > Streptomycetaceae > Kitasatospora > Kitasatospora sp. NPDC090091. The sequence continues at coordinate 123,496 of NZ_JBIVDY010000009.1, read as the reverse complement.
GGCTCACGCCGCCCGCCTGCCCGGCCGGCCCGCTGCGCAGGCGGGGCGGCAACGGCGGAGGGGCCCGGCGAGATTCGCCGGGCCCCTCCGCCTGTGCGGGCCCGTCAGCCGCCGAGGATCCGCAGCCCGGGCAGCAGCCCGGGGACCAGCGGAGGCACGTCGACGCCCTGCTGAGTGCCGCTGCCACCGCCGGTGGCCGCACTCGGCGTGCCGGACGGCTGCGGGGCCTGCGCGGGCGCCGGGTCGGCGCTCGGCGAGGGCTTGGTGCCGGGGAGGCCGCTGGTGAGGTTGTCCACCAGCCCGCCGACCGCGTCGGAGGCGCTGCTGGGCAGGCTGTTCGGCGCCGCTCCGCCGCCGGCCGCCGCACCGGCGCCGGGCGTGCTGGCCCCGGCGGACGGTGCCTGCTCGGTGCTGCCGGCCTTGCCGCTGCCGCCCGTGCCGCCGGATCCGCCGTTGCGGTCCGGGCCGGTGCCCGCGGCCGGGGCGCCGCCGACGGCCGGGGCCTCGGCCGGGGTGCCGCCGCCCGCCGGGCTGCCCGTCGCGCCGCCCGCCCCGGAGCCGGCCGGGCTGCCGCTCTTGGCGGGCGGCTGGGCCAGACGCAGGGGCGCGACGTCCTCGCTTATGTCGTCGAAGAGCTGGTCGACGAGGTGGGCCTGCGAGATCAGCTGGACCGGGAGCTTGCTCTGCAGCTCGGCCCAGTGGCCGTCCTCGTCCTGGGCGAAGCCGGCCAGCGTGCGCATCGGGTCGAGTGAGCCGTTGCTCCGGTAGACCGAACGCAGCAGGTCGCGGCCCTTGAGGGCGTCGGCGTGCATGTCGTCCAGCGCCTTGCGGACCCGCTCGACGGTGCCCGGACTGAGAGCGTCCGCGTCCGACCGGCCGACCAGGCTCTTGGCCTCGCCGAGCCGGGTGGCGGCGTTGTCGAGCAGCAGCTCGCCGCGCTCGGTGTCCGAGTCGGCGAGGTCGAGCCGGAGCCCTTCGAGGCCGCGCTTCATGCCGTACAGCGTGTCCCCGGGAAGGGCGTTGGAGCTCGCGGCCGCCGCGCCGGCGAAGCTGCCGACGGCCAGGCCGGCGACCAGGCCGCCGATCGCGAACCGGCGGCTCCAACGGCCGCGCGGAGCGCCGCGGAGCGCCCGGTGCCTGCGCTGCCGGGGCACCACGGCGCCCGTCCCACCGGCGAAGACCTGCTCGAACGCGGCCATCAGCTGGGCGCGTTGGACGGTCCGGACCTCCGCGTCCAGCTCCGGTCCCGGCAGTGCCCCGAGTACGCCGGCCAGACCGACCAGTTCGGCCGTCGCGGTCGAACCGGCGCCGATGGCGGCGGCGTTGGCCGATCCGGCCGCGGTGGCGCCGCGTTGCTCTGCCTGGTGGGCCTCCAGCGCCTCGGCGAAGGCCTTCGCCCGCCGGTGCTCCAGCACGTTTGCCGTCACGGGCCACACCTCCCTTCGTCGTTGTCGACACCCCGGCCTGCCGGACGGTTGCCTCGGCGGGCCAAAGCCACTCCATCGGGTGAGAGGTCGCAATTCGACTTGACCGTACGCCTGGTGGGGGCTTGCACGCTGGCCAACGAGCGGTGCGGGCGGTCGGTTACGCACGGCTGATCATCGGACCGACCGTTCACCCGGACGTGTCGGACCGGCACCGACGGTGACGGCCCTCCGGTTGTTCCGGCTATTCCGTAGGGGGCGCCACCGGCACTTCCGCCGGCACCGTCCCCGGTCCTGGTACCGCTCACCGCGCGTCGGGCGGCAGGAGGCGGGCCAGCGTCCGCACCGCGCGGTACTGGAGGGTCTTGATGGCGCCCTCGTTCTTGCCCATGATCCGGGCCGTCTCGGCGACCGAGAGGCCCTGCAGGAAGCGGAGGGTGACGCACTCCTGCTGCTGCGGGTTGAGCCGCCGGACGGCCTCCAGCAGGGCGGCGTTGGAGAGCGACTCCAGCACCGACTCCTCGGGGCTGCGCTCGCACTCGTTGGAGTCGAGCATCTCGCCGGTGGTGACCTCCAGCCGGAACCGGCTGGACTTGAAGTGGTCGGCCACCAGGTTGCGGGCGATGGTGACCAGCCAGGCGCCGAAGTCCCGGCCCTGCCAGGTGAAGGTGCCGATCCGGCGCAGCGCGCGCAGGAAGGTCTCGCTGGTGAGGTCCTCGGCGGTGGCCCGGCTGCCGACCCGGTAGTAGATGTAGCGGTAGACGGTGTCCGCGTAGTGGTCGTACAGGCGGCCGAAGGCCTCGCTCTCGCCGGCCTGGGCCCGCTCGACCAGCTCCATGATCGGGTTGTGCTCGGTCTCGTAGCCGGGGCTCGGGGCGGTCCGGGTGCGGCTGCGGCCGCCCGTCCCGGTCCCGGCCCGGCCGCGCGCGCCGGCGCCGGCGGAGCCGGCCGCGGTGGTGCGCAGCGCCAGACCGGGGGGGTGGGCCGGCCCGTAGCCGAACGAGGCGCCGGCGGGGGCCAGTTGGGGCGTGGCGGCGGTGAGCTGGCTGCGCAGCAGGGTGCGCAGCAGCTCCAGGCCGGTGGAGATCTGCCGGGCGGACGCCGGCCGGCCGCGGAGGCTGGTGCGGGAGCGCAGGGGCGCGGGCGACGGGCGGGAGGGTGCAGGCGCGTCGTTCCGGACGGGTGGGTACACGGGACTCCCAGAGGCAGAACTGTGGACGGATCACCTCCGCCTGCGCGGAGAGCACGCCGACGCCGCCCGGTCGCGAGGGGCGGGTGGGTGACGTGCATCCAGGAGAGAATAACGCTTTGTGCAATGACAGCTACACCGTGTGGTCGAAGTGGTCGTTTGGGATCCGCATCGCATGCATATTCGGCCGACACTGACCGAAGATGTCGTCGTTCATCCGGCTCAACGTGATCGAACGGGTGCGCAGGGTGACCAATTCGGTGGCCCGGCGGGCGGTTTCCCCGTGGTTGGCCTCGGTAACCCCTGACTTTCCCGGTCTGGCGAACGATCAGAACCGGTCGCCGGCTTGCAGGTTCGGTCGGGGGGGTCGGGCGGGCCCGTGGAAGGCACGGGTTCGCCCGTACGAGCGGGCTGGTCAGCGTGCGGATTGACGGGCAGTCACCCGGGCAGGGGAACGCCGGCCGCCGCGGTCGGGCGGTGGCGGCCGGCGGTCCGGGAGCGGCTTGCGGCGGTCCGGTGAGGGACGGTGAGGGTCCGCGGCGTCAGGCGCGGTGCCGGCGGTGCAGCGCAACCCCGGCCGCCGCCGCGCCCGCGGCCACGCCGAGCGCGGCCGCCGCCGGCAGGCCCACCCGGGCCGCCTTGCGCCCGGTCCGGAAGTCCCGCACCCGCCAGCCCTGCGCCCGGGCGTGCCGGCGCAGCGCGCCGTCCGGGTTCACCACGTACGGGTGGCCGACCAGCGAGAGCATCGGGATGTCGTTGGCCGAGTCGCTGTAGGCGGCGCAGCGGTCCAGGTCGAGCCGCTCGCGGCGGGCCAGCGACCGGACGGCGGCGGCCTTGGCCGGCCCGTGCAGCAGGTCGCCGACCAGCCGGCCGGTGTAGGCGCCGTCGCGGGCCTCGGCGACGGTGCCGAGCGCGCCGGTCATGCCGAGCCGCCGGGCGATGATCCGGGCCACCTCCAGCGGGGCGGCCGTCACCAGCCAGACCCGCTGGCCGGCGTCCAGGTGCATCTGGACCAGGGCGCGGGTGCCGGGCCAGATCTTGTCCGCGACGACCTGCTCGAAGACCTCCTCGCAGAGCGCTTCGAGGTCGGCGGTCCGCTTGCCGGCGACCAGGCCGAGCGCGGTGTGCTGGGCGTCTGCCATGTGGTCCGGGTCCTCGGCGCCGTGCAGCCGGAACCAGGCCTGCTGCCAGGCGAACCGGGCGATGTCGCGGCGGGTGAGGAAGCCGTGGCGGTAGAGGCCGACGCCGAGGTAGAAGATCGCGGCGCCGCGCAGGATGGTGTTGTCGCAGTCGAAGAAGGCGGCGGCGCGCGGGTCGTCCGGCTCGGGCGTGTGGTTCCCGGCGGGCGCCTTGGGGGCCTTGCCGGCCCGCTCGGTCGCGCCGGCCCGTCCGGTCGCGGCGTCCTGGGGCGGGGTGCTCTGCTCGGCGGGTGCGGTCCGCCGGCCGACGGGCGGGGCGCCCGGGTCGGCCTTCAGCGCGGCCTCCGCGGCCTCGGCCGCGGCCTCGCCCGCCAGGGCGGTCTGCGCGCTGGTGGGGCGCCTTGCCTGGGTGAGCCTTCGGAGCACGGCCATGGCACCGAGCATAGCCAGCCGGGCGCGGAGGGGCCGTGACGGCGGCGTGCCCGAGGAGTGAACAGCGCACTGCCCGTCCGTGGCCGCCGGGAGCCGCCCGGGCGGCTCCGGCACGGGTGTAAACAGGCGCACAATGGCCGGGTGAGTCCTCTGCTGCGACGTGACAAGAACCCGAGCCCGAAGCCGTCCGACCGGACCGTGACCCTGGTCGGCAAGCCGGGCTGCCACCTGTGCGACGACGCCCGGGAGGTGATCGTCCGGGTGACCGGGGAGCTGGGCGCGGCCTTCGAGGAGAAGGACATCACGCAGGACGAGGAGCTGTACCGCAAGTACTGGGAGCAGATCCCGGTGACCCTGGTCGACGGCCGCCAGCACGACTTCTGGCGGGTCGACGAGCGCCGGCTGCGGTCCGCCCTCGGCGCGTAGGGCCTGCCTCCCCTGGCGCGTAGGGCCTGCCCCGGCCCCGCCCGGGCCGAGCGGGCGCGCGGCACCGGCGACCCCCGCCGACCGGCGGGGGCGGTTCGCCGAATCGTTGTGAAGAATCGCGTGCACGGTCTGGGGCGCCCGGTGTTCGTCGGCTTACGATCGAACGCGTTTGCGCCCATGGGGGGGCTGAGCACACGAGGAGTGCCGCCATGCTTCCCGGCCCGACACCAGGGACGCCCCTCACCCCGCCCGGGGCCGGGGGCTTCGCGGTGGTGGACGTGGAGGCGACCGGCCGCAGCCCGTGGCGGCACCGGGTGGTCGAGGTGGCCGTCGTGCTGCTGGACGGGCAACTGCGCCCGGAGGCCGAGTTCTGCACCCTGCTGGACCCGCTGGGTCCGGTCGGCCCGACCCATGTGCACCGGATAGCCCAGGCGGACGTCGAGGGCGCGCCCCGGTTCCGCGAGATAGCCCCGCGGCTGCTGGAGCTGCTGGCCGGACGGGTGCTGGTGGGGCACCACGTCACCTGTGACCACGCCTTCCTCGACCGCGAGTTCGCCCGGATCGGCGTGCCGCTGCCGCCGGTCCCGCTGCTCTGCACCATGCGGCTGGCCCGCGACCACCTGCCGGAGGCCCGCGGTTTCGGGCTGGCGGCGTGCGTCGAGGCGGCCGGGCTCGGCCGGTTCCCGGCGCACACCGCCCTGGGTGACGCCCGGGCCACCGCCGACCTGCTCCGGCACTGCCTGGGGGCGGCGTCCTGCCCGCCGGACGACTGGGTGGTGCCGCTGCGCGAGGCGGCGCGGGTGCCGTGGCCGCAGCTGGGCCGGGCGCGCTCGCGCCCGTCCGGAGAGCCGGTGCTGCTGGTGCGGCGCGACCCGCTGCCCGGTCTGCACCCCGGTGTGCCGTCCGTGCCGGCCGCCGAGTCGGCCGGCGACCCGCTGCCCGGCTTCCCGGTGCAGTCCTCCGGGCCCGCCTCCGACCGGCCCTCCGACCGGCCCGTCGAGCACCCCGCCGAGCACCCCTTCGGGCAGCCGCGCGAGGCGCCGGAGGGGCCCCCGCACGGCCCGGCACACGGCCCTGCGCACGGCCTTCGGCCGCCCCGTGCGCGGCCCCCGGCGGAGGCCCGGAAGGAGACCGGTGCTATGGGGTCGTCGGCGTGATGCGCATCACTGTGCGGGGACAAATCGGACACCATCTTTGTGCACACGTTCACAAACGCATAGCCTGGCTGCCAAAGCCCAGCTTCACCCACAGGAGCACCGTGGCAATCGGCCGATCACCACAGAGCAGTTCGCAGACGCCCGACCAGGGCGCCGCGCGCCGACCCTCGCGTGCCCGGGGCATCCCGGAGGCGACCGTCGCCCGCCTGCCCCTCTACCTGCGGGCCCTCACCGCGCTCTCCGAGCGCTCGGTGCCGACCGTCTCCTCGGAGGAGCTGGCGGCCGCCGCGGGCGTGAACTCCGCGAAGCTGCGCAAGGACTTCTCCTACCTCGGCTCCTACGGCACCCGCGGTGTCGGCTACGACGTCGAGTACCTCGTCTACCAGATCTCCCGTGAGCTGGGCCTGACCCAGGACTGGCCGGTCGTCATCGTCGGCATCGGGAACCTCGGCCACGCGCTCGCCAACTACGGCGGGTTCGCCTCCCGCGGGTTCCGGGTAGCCGCCCTGCTGGACGCCGACCCGGCGGTGGTCGGCACCAGCGCAGCGGGCCTCCCGGTGCGCCACATGGACGAACTGGAGTCCATCGTGGAGAGCCAGCACGTCTCGATCGGCGTGATCACCACCCCGCCGGGCGCCGCCCAGCAGGTCTGCGACCGGCTGGTCGAGGCCGGCGTCACCAGCATCCTGAACTTCGCCCCGACCGTGCTGACCGTCCCGGACGGCGTGGACGTGCGCAAGGTGGACCTCTCCATCGAGCTGCAGATCCTTGCCTTCCACGAGCAGCGCAAGGCCGGCGACGAGCCGGACCGCACCGAGTCCGTGCTCGACCGCGCCCCCGGCCCGGTCCGCGCGGCCGCGGCCAAGCTGCGCCGGGCGGCCGGCGGCGGCAACGGCAAGGCCCGCGCGGCCGAGCCCGCGGCCAAGGACGCCGACCCGGGGACGACCAAGCCCGGCAAGGGCGGCGAGGGCGAGCTCTCCGCGGTGATGCCGGCATGAGCACCGAGACCTGTGGCACCTGGGGGCGGGCGTGAGTCTTCTCGTCGTTGGACTGAGCCATCGCACCGCCCCGGTCGGCGTGCTGGAGCGCGCCGCCCTGACCGGTGAGGCCCCGACCCTGCTGCTGCACGACGCCGCGGCCACCGCGACCGTCGCCGAGGCGGCGCTGCTGAACACCTGCAACCGGATCGAGCTCTACGCGGACGTGGACAAGTTCCACGCCGGCGTCGCCGAGCTGTCGCTGCTGCTGGCCCACCACAGCGGGGTGGACCTGGAGGAGCTGACCTCCCACCTCTACGTGCACTACGAGGACCGCGCCGTCCACCACCTCTTCTCGGTGGCCTGCGGCCTGGACTCGATGGTGGTCGGCGAGGGCCAGATCCTCGGCCAGCTGCGCGACGCGCTGGCCACCGCGCAGGACGAGCACACCGCGGGCCGCGGCCTGAACGAGCTGTTCCAGCAGGCCCTGCGGGTCGGCAAGCGCGCGCACAGCGAGACCGGCATCGACAAGGCCGGCCAGTCGCTGGTGACCTTCGGCCTGGAGCAGGTCGCGGACGGCGCGGGCGAGATCGCGGGCAAGCGGGCCCTGGTGGTCGGCGCCGGCTCGATGAGCTCGCTGGCCGCCGCCACCCTGGTCCGCTCCGGCGTGACCGACCTGCTGATCGCCAACCGGACCCCGGAGCGCGCCGAGCGCCTGGTCGAGATCCTCGGCGCCGACGTCGCGCGCACCGTCGAGCTCGCCAAGGTGCCCGAGGCCATGGCCGACGTCGACCTGGTGATCTCCTGCACCGGCGCGGCCGGCGTGGTGATCCGGGCCGAGGACGTGGCGGCCGCCGTCGCCGGCCGCACGGCCGCCACCCCGCTCGCCCTGCTCGACCTCGCCATGCCGCGCGACGTCGACCACGCGGTGCACGAGCTGCCGGGCGCGCTCCTGGTCGACCTGGAGAGCCTCTCGCACGCCCACGCCGCCAGCCCCGGCGCCGGGGACGTCGACGCGGTCACCGGCATCGTGGCCGACGAGGTCGCCGCCTTCGGCGCCGCCCAGCGGGCCGCCCGGATCGCGCCGACCGTGGTCGCCCTGCGGGCGATGGCCTCCGAGGTGGTCGCCGCCGAGCTGGGACGCCTCGACTCCCGGCTGCCCGGCCTGGACGACCGCTCCCGCGCCGAGATCACCCAGACCGTCCGCCGGGTCGTCGACAAGCTGCTGCACGCGCCGACCGTGCGGGTGAAGCAGCTCGCCGCCGAGCCGGGCGGGGCCTCCTACGCGGACGCCCTGCGCGAGCTGTTCGACCTCGACCCGGCGGCCGTGCACGCGGTCTCCGGCACCCCGATCGGCACCCAGCCCTCGGGCGGGGGCGCCAGATGAACCGTCAGCCATCCCACGAGTACCACCGGGACGATCACCTCATGAATGGTCAACCGCTCACCGACCAGGCTCCGGCCGACACCGCTCCGCTGCGGCTCGGCACCCGGCGCAGCGCGCTCGCCATGGCCCAGTCGGGCATGGTCGCCCGCGAGGTGACCCGGCTCACCGGGCGCCCCGTCGAGCTGGTGGAGATCACCACCTACGGCGACACCTCCCGGGAGGCGCTGGCGCAGATCGGCGGCACCGGCGTGTTCGTCTCCGCCCTGCGCGACGCGCTCCTGGAGGGCCGGATCGACTTCGCCGTGCACTCGCTGAAGGACCTGCCCACCGCCGAGCCCGCGGGCCTGGTGCTGGCCGCCGTGCCCGAGCGCGAGGACGTCCGCGACGCCCTGGTGGCGTGCGAGGGCCTGACCCTGGAGGAGCTGGCCGAGAAGCTGGCCGGCGCCGGCCGCGCCGCCCGGATCGGCACCGGCTCGCCGCGCCGGATGGCGCAGCTGAACGCCTGGGCCCGCGCCCGGGGCGCCCAGATCGAGACGGTCGCGATCCGCGGCAACGTGGACACCCGGATCGGCTTCGTCGCCTCCGGCGAGCTGGACGCCGTGGTGCTGGCCACCGCCGGCCTGAACCGGCTCGGCCGCGCGGCCGAGGTCACCGAGCACCTCGACCCGGAACTGATGATCCCGGCCCCCGGCCAGGGCGCGCTCGCCATCGAGTGCACCACCGCCGACCCGGCGCTGGCCGCCGCGCTCGCCGCCCTCGACCACGCCCCCACCCGGGTCGCGGTGGCCGCCGAGCGTGCCCTGCTGGCCGCCCTGGAGGCCGGCTGCTCCGCACCGGTCGCCGGCCTGGCCACCTGGGGCCACCAGCACGAACTGCGGCTGGAGGGCGTGGTCGGCACCGCCGACGGCGCCACCCTGCTGAAGATGTCCGCCAACGGTCCGATCGTCCTCGACGAGACCGCCGAGCAGCAGGCGGCGGCCCTCGGCCACGCCCTCGCCGCCCGGCTGCTCGACGCGGGCGCGGCCGCCCTCATGGGGGAGCGAGCCCGATGAGCCCCACGACCGCCACCGACACCCCCTACCCGGCGGACAGCCCGTTCCCGGGTGCACCGGCCGCCGCCGGCCGGTGCACCTTCCTGGGCGCGGGCCCCGGGGACCCGGGCCTGCTGACCCTGCGTGCGGTCGAGGTGCTGGCCTCGGCCGACGTCCTGATCGCCGACCCGCTGACCGCGGCCGCCGTGCGCAGCCACTGTCCGGCCGGCGTGCAGGTGCACACCCCCACCGCCGACGGTGCCGACTTCGATCTGACCAAGCTGGTCGCCGAGGCCGTCCGCAACGGCAAGCACGTGGTCCGCACCGTCGACGGCGACCCCGGCCTGGACGGCTGCGCCGCCGAGGAGATGCTCGGCTGCGCCGGCGACGGCATCGCCTTCGAGGTGATCCCGGGCGTCGCCCAGTCGGTCGGCGTACCGGCCTACGCGGGTGTGCCGCTGCGCGGCACCGGCGGCGCCGACGTCCGGTTCGTGGACGGCGGCGCGCTGCTCGCCGGCAGCCCGGTCGACCTGGGCGCGCCGGAGACCACCCTGGTGGTCCGCACCACGCTGGGCCAGCTGCCGGCCACCGCCAACGCGCTGGTCTCCAACGGCCGCAAGCCGGACGCCGCGCTCAGCGCCACGCTCTCCGGCACCACCACCCGGCAGCGGACCTTCACCGCCACCCTGGCCACCATCGCGGCCGACCTGAAGGCGGCCCGGGTGCTGCCCTCCCCGGTCTCCGCCCCGGTGGACCCGGCGACCTCGGTGATAGCCGTGGTCGGTGAGCAGGTCGCCCACCGCGCCTCGCACTCCTGGTTCGAGACCAAGCCGCTGTTCGGCTGGAACGTGCTGGTGCCGCGGACCAAGGAGCAGGCCACCGGCCTGTCCGAGCAGCTCCGCTCGTACGGCGCGGTGCCGCAGGAGGTGCCGACCATCGCGGTCGAGCCGCCGCGCACCCCGCAGCAGATGGAGCGGGCGATCAAGGGCCTGGTCACCGGCCGCTACGAGTGGATCGCCTTCACCTCGGTGAACGCGGTGCGGGCCGTCCGGGAGAAGTTCGAGGAGTACGGCCTGGACGCCCGGGCGTTCGCCGGGATCAAGGTCGCCGCGGTCGGCGAGACCACCGCGCAGGCGTTGGTCGACTTCGGCGTGAAGCCGGACCTGGTGCCGTCCGGCGAGCAGTCCGCCGCCGGCCTGCTGGAGGACTGGCCGCCGTACGACCCGGTGTTCGACCCGATCGACCGGGTGCTGCTGCCGCGCGCCGACATCGCCACCGAGACCCTGGTGGCCGGCCTGGTCGAGCTGGGCTGGGAGGTCGACGACGTGACGGCGTACCGGACGGTGCGCGCCTCGCCGCCGCCGGCCGAGACCCGTGAGGCGATCAAGGGCGGCGGCTTCGACGCCGTGCTCTTCACCTCGTCCTCGACCGTGCGGAACCTGGTCGGCATCGCGGGCAAGCCGCACAACGTGACCGTGATCGCCTGCATCGGCCCGGCCACCGCCAAGACCGCCGAGGAGCACGGCCTGCGGGTCGACGTGATGGCCCCGGCCCCGTCGGCGGCCGCGCTGGCCCAGGCGCTGGCAGACTTCGGGGCCAAGCGCCGCGACACCGCCACCGCGGCCGGCGAGCCGGTCTACCGGCCCAGCGAGCGCCGTCCCGGCTCGCGCCGCAAGGCCCGCTGAGGCTCCGGCCGGCCGAGAAGCACCCAGACCGGGGGCGGCCCACCCGCCGCCCCCGGGGACTGCAAAACCGTTCGGAGAGAGAAGCCGTGTCCGCTGAATTCCCGTACGTTCGCCCCCGCCGGCTGCGCCGGAGCCCGGCGATGCGCCGCCTGGTCGCCGAGACCCGGCTGCACCCGGCCGAGCTGATCCTGCCGCTGTTCGTCCGCGAGGGCGTCAGCGAGCCGGTGCCGGTGACGTCGATGCCCGGCGTGGTCCAGCACACCCGCGACACCCTGCGCAAGGCCGTGGTCGAGGCCGCCGAGGCGGGCCTGGGCGGGGTCATGCTGTTCGGCGTCCCGGCGGTGCAGGACGCGGTGGGCAGCGAGGGCACCAACCCGGACGGCATCCTGCAGCAGGCGATCCGCGACGTGGTCTCCGAGGTCGGCGACGCCCTGGTGGTGATGTCCGACCTCTGCCTGGACGAGTACACCGACCACGGCCACTGCGGTGTGCTGGCCGCCGACGGCAGCGTGGACAACGACGCGACGCTGGAGCGCTATGCCGAGATGGCCCGGGTGCAGGCCGACGCCGGCGTCCACCTGGTCGGCCCGTCCGGGATGATGGACGGCCAGATCGCCGTCGTCCGCCGGGCGCTGGACGAGGCCGGGCACCAGGACGTGGGCATCCTCGCCTACACCGCCAAGTACGCCTCGGCGTTCTACGGTCCGTTCCGGGAGGCGGTCGGCTCCTCGCTGAAGGGCGACCGCAAGACCTACCAGCAGGACCCGGCCAACGCCCGGGAGGCGCTGCGCGAGCTGGAGCAGGACCTCGCCGAGGGCGCGGACCTGGTCATGGTGAAGCCGGCCATGGCCTACCTGGACATCCTGCGCCAGGTGGCCGACGCCTCGCCGGTGCCGGTGGCGGCGTACCAGGTCTCCGGCGAGTACGCGATGGTCGAGGCCGCCGCGGCCAACGGCTGGATCGACCGCGAGCGGATGATCCTGGAGACGCTCACCTCGATCCGCCGCGCGGGCGCCCAGCAGATCCTCACCTACTGGGCCCTGGAGGCCGCCGGGATGCTCGACTAGGCCCTGTCCGGCCGATCTTGCCGGGCGCACGACGCCGGGCATCCCGCCTGGACGCACGCCCGAATCGCCCAAGTACGTCCAGTACGAGGACGATCCGGTCGCACGCCCAGCCGGGCGCCCAACGTCGCGCGCTGATCCGACAAGATCGACCGGACAGGACCTAGCAGTTCTCGCCCCGCTCGCCTCCTGCTGTCGAGCTCGGGGCGGGAGAGACACGTACGGAGGCCGGGTCCCGCCACGGGACCCGGCCTCCGTCGTTCGCCCGGCGTCAGCCGACGTGGGCGAAGCCCTCCTCGCCGCCGACCGCGTCGGTGGAGGTGGCGGCGCCCCAGCCGTGGGCACCGGTGTGGATGTTCGAGGTGTGGGCGAGGCCCCACCACTCGCCGGCCGCGAAGACCGGGTCGGCCGAGGCGACGAACTCGCCGCCGCCGACCAGGCCGACGTGCGCGAACGCCGGGGTGGCGACGCCCGCCAGCGCCAGCGCGCCGAAGGCGGTCAGCGCGACCTTGCCCAGCTTGCTCTTCATGGATCTGCCCTCTCGTTCGGAGCGCTCGGTCGGAGCACTCTCACTGATCACGTGAACACACGCTGCCGTCGGCCGCGGCACCCCACGCGCCGCTCCCGACGGCCTGTCACCCGGCCGGTCCGCGCCCGTTCGGGACGGTCCGGCCGGACAGTTGATCGCACCAAAGCCCGGAGGGCCCGGGGACACGTCCCCGGGCCCTCCGACCGCGCCATGCCCCTGGATCAGCCGATCAGGTGCGAGACACCCGCGTCGCCCGAGGACTGGGTGTTCTGGCCGACGTTGCAGATCTGCTTCGGGGTGCTGTTGAGAACCGGAACCTCGATCGGGACCGCGACACCGAGGACGCCGGCCGCGATGTTGTGGATCTCGGGCAGGCAGATGTTCGGGTTGTCCAGGGTGTGGAAGTTCGGGCTGCCGTTGCCGTGGGTGCCGGTCTGGTTGGTTCCGCCGTTGCCCTGGGCGGAGACGGCCGAGCCGTCCGAGTCGGCGATGGCGGCGGCCGAGCCGGCGGACATCGCGATGGCGGCGACGGCCAGGCCGGCGGCGGCGAAGGACTTCTTGATCATTTCGGGGTTTCCTCTCGAGGGGTGAATCGGGGAGCGATTCGAAGGGTGGTTCGGGGGGTGGCGCAGCTGGTGGGGGTCAGCCGATCAGGTGGGAGACGCCGGAGTCGCCCTTGCTCTGGGTGCCCTGACCCTGGGTGCAGTACTGCTTGCCACCGCTGTTGGCGATCGGGACCTCGACCGGGACGGCCACGCCGAGCACGCCGACGGCGATGTTGTGGATCTCCGGGAGGCAGACGTTCGCGTTGTCCAGGAAGTGGAAGTTCGGGCTGTTGTCACCGACGGTGCCGGTGAAGTTGGTGCCGCCGTTGCCCTGGAGGGACGCGGCGGAGCCGTCCGAGTCCGCGATGGCCGAGGCCGGCGCCGCGGCGGCGGCCAGCGCGGCGACGGCCAGGCCGGCGGCGGCGAAGGACTTCTGGATCATGGGGAGATCCCTCTCTGAAAAGCTCTTGGTTTCCGTGCGTACAACGCGTACAACGCTCAGACCCGGTCTGCGGTCACTGACGTTCAGATCAAAGAATGACGGCACGGAAGGTTACGCGGAATTTTGAAAACACTCCGGGAGGCGCGACGGCAGGGGGTTTCCGGTCGGATTATTAGGCCGAACCGGTTAACGCCCGCAATCCGGGCTCCGGGTGGATCGTTGAGGCAGATTGCTTTCCGGCTGCGCCCGCGCAGCCGACCCCCCAGGACTCCAGTACGGACAGGCAGAACGGTGAAAAGCATGAAGTTCTCCAAGAGGGCCGGCGCGATGCTGCTGGCGGTCGGTGCGGGCGTGCTCGCGTCCCCCGGGGCGGCCTCCGCCGCCGCGGTCGGCCCCGACCAGGTCGGGGCTCTGGAGGACCGGCTGGGCACCCAGCAGGTCCCGCTCGACGTGCCGCTCGCCCCGCTGGACAGCCGGATCTCCGGGGGCATCCCGACCTCCCTGGTGATGCCGCCGGTGCCGGGCCGCACCACCGGCGACGCGCTGCTGCCGGACCGGCTGGTGCCCGCGCTCGGCACCGGCAAGGTGGGCCCGAGCGCCAAGGCGGAGCTGCCGCTGCCGCTGGTCGACCAGGGCGCCGACCTCGGCGAGCTGCTGCTGGACGCCCCCGCCGCGCCGCTGCACGCCGACACCCCCGGCGTCGGCCTCGGCAAGCCGCTCGCGCTGGCCCAGGACGGCACCGGCCAGCTGGCCGCCGGCGCGCTCAAGGTGGACGAGGTGGACCCGCGGCTGATCACCGGCGCGGTGCAGGCGGTGCCGGGCGCCAAGGCGACCCTGGGCAACGAGGACGAGCGGATCTCCGTCACCGACTCGGTGGGGAACCTCGCCGGGACCACCACGGCGACCACCACCGGCGTGGTGCAGCAGACCGGCCTGGCCGGGCTCGCCCAGCTCTGAGCCCGCCGCCGCGCCCGGTGCCGGCGCAGCAGCGCGGGAGCCCGGCACCCCCTCCGCCGGAGGGGGTGCCGGGCTCCCGCGCGTGCGCCCGCCGGCTCAGCCCGGCAGCGCACCGAGCAGCTGCCCGACGACCGGGAGGTCCCGCGGCCCGCCGCCGGCGCTCAGCGGCCCGGTCAGCGTCCCGGTGGAGACCGGCGCCAGGCCGGAGTTGTCCGGCTGGACGGTGGCGCCGTTGTTGAGCACGTCGGCCGAGGAGTTGGCCCACGGGTCCAGGCGCAGGTCCTTGACCGGCGCGATGCCGTAGCCGAGGCCGGCGGTCGTGCCGCCGAGCGCCTGGGCGACGTCGGTCTTGGCCAGGCTGGCGCCGCCCTCGGCCGGCGCCGCGTGCGCCGTGCCCGCGCCGGCGCCGAGCAGCACCGCGGCGCCCAGGGCGGCGGCGAGGCCGGCGCCGCTCTTCTTCGAAACCATCTTCGAAACCATGCGGAATCACCCTTCGGGGTTCGGGTCGCCGGGCGTCCGGACTGCGCCCGGGGATGCCGAACTGCCCCCCGGCCGGCTGGTCGGGGGGCAGTTCGGCCGAAACGCGTGCCGACCGGGGATCAGCAGTCGTCCGCGTCGTGGTGCGGGTGCGCCTCCACGTTGGCGCAGCTGTTGCCGAACGCCGGGTTCAGGGCGCCGATCACGTCGACGGAGTTGCCGCACAGGTTGAGGGGGATGTGCACCGGAACCTGGACCTGGTTGCCGGAGAGCACACCGGGGGAGCCGGCGGCGACGCCCTCGGCGCCGGAGCTGGCGGCGGCGGAACCCGCAGCGCCCAGCACCAGGCCGGCAGCGGCGGCGGAGAGGACGGCGGCCTTCTTCACGTTCTGCATGGGGGTTGATCTCCTCGATCACACACGGGTTGAGCGGGCCGCACCCCGCCGGCGGCGGGGTGCGGCACGGACTCGGTGAGTCGGCTGTCGCCGGTGCGGCGACCGCCGGATCAGCCGATGTTGGTGCAGTGGTTGCCGAACGCCGGGTTCAGGATGCTGACGATCCCGATGGAGTTGCCGCAGACGTTGACCGGGATGTGCACCGGGATCTGGATCTGGTTGCCGGAGAGCACACCGGGGGAGCCGGCGGCGACGCCCTCGGCGCCGGAGCTGGCGAACGCGCCGCCGGCCGCACCGACGACCAGGCCGGCGGTGGCGAGGGACAGGGCGGCGGCCTTCTTGAGGTTACGCATGTTGGGTTCTTCCTCCGTTTTCTGCCCGACCGAAATTGGAATTAGTCGGGAGCCGGGCGAAAGGAAATCATCGCCCGCTGGCTTCTGGAAATGCCGTGATTGTCACTCTGGCGGCCCAAGTGGCGCGTGTCGCCCGTGGCTTGGACGACGGACGCGGCCGTGGCACCCGCGCGTCGCGAATTGTTCCCGCACGGCCGGGGCAATTGGTGCAGACGCACGACCGGGAGCAATTCCGGACGGGCTCGGACCGGCGGCGGATCTCCCGGGTTCGAGGGCGGACCGGCGGTGGGGCCGGGTCGCCGGTCGAGCCGGGTCAGGCGCTGGTGCAGTGGTTGCCGAACGCCGGGTTCAGGGCGCCGACCACGTCGATCGAGTTGCCGCACAGGTTCACCGGGATGTGCAGCGGCACCTGGACCTCGTTGCCCGAGGCCACGCCGGGCGAGCCGGCCGCGACACCCTCGGCCGAGGCGCCGTGGGCGTGGTGGGCGGAGGCGGCGCCGGCGCCGGCGACCAGCAGGGCGGCGGAGGCCGCGGTGCCGAGGACGCCGTGGGCGAGCTTGCGCATGTGCGGTACTCGATTCGTCTAGGGAGCCCGAGTGGGGCTCGGTGGAGCCTGGTTGAGCGGGGTGGAGCTCGGTGGAGCGGGGTGGAGCGTGTTCCGACAGGGAGAACGAGGGCGGGCTCGGGGGGAAACGGTCGGACCCTGTGATCACCCGAATGCCCGGCGGGCCCCGCGTTGGGCCAGTTGGGTGACAAAGGGCGGGTCGTCGCAACCGGGCCGGGCGGGTGTCGTTCTAGATGTCGCACTCCCCGTGCATATCTGTCGATGAGTCAGGAGGCTCCTATGAGCATCAAGAAGACGGCCGCCGTCGGTGCCGCCGTGGTAGGCATCGTGGCGGCCGGTGCCGGCACCGCGATGGCCAGCTCGGGCGCCGAGGGTGTCGCCGCGGGTTCCCCCGGTGTCATCTCCGGCAACCAGATCCAGGTTCCGGTGCACGTCCCGGTCAACCTGTGCGGCAACACCATCAACGTGATCGGTCTGCTGAACCCCGCGTTCGGCAACCACTGCCTCAACGCGGGCTGATCTGCGCCCGGTTCGGCCGGCGCGAGCCGCCGCCCCGCGCTTCCCTCCTGGGGTGCGGGGCGGCGGCTCTCCGTTTTGTGCCCGGCGTCAGCGACACCCTGCGGGCCGCCGCCGAGCAGGTGCCCGGCGTGCGGTACCTGGACCAGCGGCGGGTCGCCTTCGGTCACGAGGCCTGCGCCGAGTGGACCAGCTCGCCGTACGAGTACACCAACGGGGACGTCATCAACCTCTCCGAGCGGGTCCGCAACGGCTGCGACTCCCGGATCGGGATCCCCGGCCTGTGCATGAACATGGTCCGCCAGTCGTACCACCTGCGGGTCGCCGGCTACCGCGGTGAGGGCGTCGGACCGGAGCAAGGTCGTCACCGCGAGCGGCCACCTCGACGCCAAGGGCAACCCGCTGGTCGAGCTGGCCGTCGACACCGGCGCCCCCGGCCGGCTCTGGCAGCTGACCAAGCTCGGAATCGTCCACCTGCACGGCTGACCGCCGGCCGCCGCGACCGCCCGCGGCACCCCGCCGCCGACACCCGCGCAGGCCGGACCCTCGGCCCGGCGGGCTATCGGCGGCGGATTCTAAGGCATCGTCAGATCTCCTGTGGTGCAGATGCCTTGGTGGAAATCCCGGGTCGCGTCCGGGTGCATAATCCATCGGGTGATCGCCACTCTGGAGGACGCCGGGCCGGTGCTTCGCCCGGGCGCACACCTCGGGATCGTCTCCCGGCCGCTCTACCTGCTGCCACTGCTCCGCACCGGTGCCCTGGCCGCGCTGCTCTCCAGCGAGGCGGCGGACGCCGGCTGGGGTGCGCGGTTCGGGGTGGAGCTGCACGCGCAGGAGGAGTGGTCCGGCAGTCGCGACGGCGGACCGGGCGGGCCGGGGCTGGACGGCGTGGCCGGCCGGCTGCCCGGCCTGGTCGGCACGCGCTGGCGCGGCCGCGAGC
This sequence comes from Kitasatospora sp. NPDC090091, assembly GCF_044747365.1. Classification (NCBI taxonomy): domain Bacteria; kingdom Bacillati; phylum Actinomycetota; class Actinomycetes; order Kitasatosporales; family Streptomycetaceae; genus Kitasatospora; species Kitasatospora sp. NPDC090091. The sequence goes on along the minus strand of NZ_JBIVDY010000009.1, from coordinate 105,866 downwards.
TGCGGCTGGCCGCCTACGGCAGCCAGCGCGAGCAGTGGACCGCCGCCGTGGCGGCCACCGGCGCCCGGCTGCTGGTGCCGCCGCCCACCGCCGACTCCGACGTCCTGGTGGACAAGATCGCCATGCGCGCCTGGTTCGAGCAGCTCGGCGTACCGGCCCCGGCCAGCACCGTGGTGTCCGGCCGGCCCGACCACCGGGCGCTCCGCGGCCGCTTCGGTCCGCTCTACGTCGCCCAGTCGCCGCGCGGCTCGGCGGGCAACGGCACCCACCTCGTCCGGGCCGCCGACGACGCCGCCGTCCTGCCCGAGCGCGAGCGCTGGCTGGTCAGCGAGTACGTCGGCGACACCGCGCTCAACGTGCACGGCTTCGTCGGGCTGGACGGCCTGCCGCAGGTGCTGCGGCCCTCGCTCCAGCTGATCGGGGTCGCCGAGGCGGGCGCCGGCTTCGGCCAGTACGCCGGCTGCGACTTCGAGGCCCCGGAACGGCTCTCCCCGCGCGCCCTGAACCGGTGTCTGGAGGCCACCGAGCGGATCGGCTGGGGCCTGGCCGGCCTCGGTTACCGGGGCGTCTTCGGCGCCGACTTCGTCCTCGACGGCGACCGCGCGCTCGCCCTGGAGATCAACTGCCGGATGCAGGGCTCCACCTGGCTGCTCGGCGAGATCGAGCTGGAGCGGCCGGACGGCCGGCTGCCGACCCAGGTGCGGCACGTGCTGGAGCGGCACGGCGTGCCCACCGTCGGCAAGCCCGACCCGGACCCCGCGTCCGGCGTGCAGCTGACCGTCCGCCACACCGGCGGCCCGGCCCGCGCCGTCCGGGCGCCACGGGCGGGGGCGTACGCGCTGCACGAGGGCGTGCTGGTCCGCCGGGGCGACGCGGCCGGGCTGCTGGAGTGCGGCCCGGAGGAGACCGTGCTGGTCAACCTGCCTCCGGACGGCACCGTGCTGCACCCGGGCGCGGTGCTGGCCCGGCTGGTCGCCCGCCGCTCGCTCACCGCCCCGGACGGCCGCGCCCTCACGGCGGAGGGCCGCGCCCTGGTCGAGGCCCTGCACCGGCTCTACTCCTTCGGGGAGCCCGGCACGGAAGGTTGACGCGTACCGCCGGACCCCCGTGCCGTAGGCTCGGCCGGCGGCCGCCCGTTCGTGGTCGCGCCGATCACGAGCGGGGGCGGGGAGTCCAGAGCGATGACCACGGCATCGAGCACATCGAGTACGGAGCCGTCGAGCGCGGAGCCGGACGACCACGCCGAGCGGTCCGGGGGTGCCGAGCGGCAGGGCCGGTTCTCCGCCGCAGTGGACCGCTTCGCGCCCGCGCTCGGCGCGTACGCGGTCGTGAAGGCGACCGGCCTGACCGTCTTCATGCTGCTGCTCTCGCACACCGGGGACTTCCTGAAGAAGGACGTCGGCCGCGGCGGCGGTGCCCAGCCGTGGGACGTGCTCGGCACCTGGGACGGCATCTGGTACCAGCGGATCGCCGAGAACGGCTACGACCCGCAGCTGATCCCGCTGCACGGCTACCCGCTGGCCAGCTACTACGAGAACTCGGCCGCCTTCTTCCCGCTCTACCCGTGGCTGATGCGCCTGGTCGGCGCCGTCACCGGCCTCGGGCCGTACGGCTCCGGGATCCTGGTCTCGGTGCTGGCCTCCTTCGTCGCGGCGGCCGGCATCTTCGCGATCGCCGAGCGGCTCGGCGGCTTCCGGGCCGGGGTGATCGCCGCGGTGATCTGGGGCCTGTTCCCCGGCTCCGGCGTGGAGTGGGCGGTCTACTCGGACTCGCTCTTCGTGGCGATCTCCGCCTGGGCCTGCTACTGCGTGATGACGCACCGGTGGGTGGCGGCCGGGGTGCTCGCCCTCGCGGCCGGCCTCAACCGGCCGACCGCCGCGGTCGTGATAGCGGCCGTCTCGATCTCCGCGCTGGTGGCGCTGGTCCGGCGGACCGACGGCATCGCCCGCCCGCTGACCGCGATGCTGATCACCCCGTGGGGCCTGCTCTGGTACGTCGCCTGGGTCGGCTACCGGATGGGCGACTGGGGCGGCTACTTCAAGCTGCAGCGCGGCGCCTGGAACCGCTACTTCGACTGGGGCGCCTCCACCTCCCGCAACTTCCTGGACGTGATCACCGGGCACTGGGACTTCTGGCAGTCCAACCCGGTGCCGGACCTCATCGCGGTGGCGCTGCTGATCCTCCTGCCCGGCCTGCTGGTCCTGCTGCTGCGCACCCGGCCGCCGCTGGTGCTGGTGGTCTACACGCTGCTGACCGTCTTCACCGCGCTCAGCAGCAACCAGATCTTCGGCAACATCTCGCGCTACCTGCTGCCGGCCTTCCCGCTCTTCGTCGGCCTCGCGATCGCGCTGCGCCGGCTGCGGCCGGCCACCCTGGCGGGCCTGTTCGCGGTGCCGGCGGTGGCGGCCGGCTGGTACGCCGGGTACGCACTGTTCGAGCTGGGCATCCCGTAACCGCACCCCGCAGCCCGAACCCCGCAGCCCGAACCCCGCGCCCCGCAGCCGCACCCCGCAGCCGCACCCTCGGACCGGACCGGCGGAGATGGTTGATCACGGGATCATCTGCCGGCAGACGGTGTTGCTACGCTCGTGCGTATGACGACCAGTCGCCCCGCGCGCCAGTTCCGCGACATCTCCGGTCTGCTGGACCACGCCAGCCACGTGCTGGCGACCCGGATGGCGGCCGCGTTCACCGGGCTCGGGATCACCCCGCGCGCGTACTCCGTGCTGTTCCACGCGATGGAGGCCGAGCGCACCCAGATCCAGCTGGCCGAGCTGGCCGACCTGGACAAGACCACCATGGTCGTCACCGTCGACGAGCTGGAGCGGGCCGGCCTGGCCGAGCGCCGGCCGTCCGCCACCGACCGCCGGGCGCGGATCGTCTCGGTGACCGAGGCCGGGGAGCGGGCCGTCGAGCGCGGCACCGAGATCGCCGACCGGGTCCACCGGGAGGTGCTGGAGTCGCTGCCGGACGCGGAGCGGGCGGCCTTCGTCACGGCGCTGTCGCGGCTGGTGGAGGGGCCGCTGGCGGAGCCGGTGGAGGGCGAGCGGACGATCCGGCGGGCGCGCCGCTCCCGGAGCTGAGCACCGGCGGTCCAGGGCCCGGCCCCGGGGGCCCGCCCGGCCGGCCCGCGACCGCATCACCCGGCCGGTGCCACGACCGGGACGGTCGGAGCCGGACCGGTCAGGGCCAGACCAGGCAGTACAGCTGGTGGCCGGCGTCGTGCAGGCGGTTGGCGAAGTCCTGCCACTCGTGCAGCATGCTGTAGATCACGAAGGCGTCCCGGGGGCCGCGCCGGTCCGGGACGGTGGACCAGATGAACGCGGCCGCGCCGAGCTCGGTCTCGTCGGCCTTGCGCAGCGGTTCGACGACGTTGTGCGGGAGCTGCACGACGGCGTAGTCGGGGTGCAGCACGACCAGCTCCAGCGGCGGGACCTGGTGCAGCGGCACGCCCTGGATGCCGGTGAGGACCATGGCGCTCATGGTCTCCGGCTTGATCTTGGTGGAGAGGTGGCCGTTCGGGGAGCCGCTGGTCTCCATCAGGTCGCCGAGCCGCCCGAGCGAGCCGAGCTCGCCCGCGTCCAGGCCGAGCCCGCCGGGGCCGAGGGCGGTGGGGACTCTGGCGGCGGTGGCGCGGTCGGGTGCCCCGAAGTACTTGTAGGTCACCCCCACGCGTCCCTCACCCCGCCTCTCGCCACCACGACCGCCACGACCCGTACCCGCTCCCGTACCCCCGCGTGCGGCCTCGGCGGGCCTGCGGGAGCCACCCGCCGCCTCGTCGTAGCCGTCCTGCGCCTCGGACACTCGGACCATCCTCACCGGAATTCGCCGGAATCGACAGACCCCCGCACGTCCGGCGTCCCTCCGGACGTGCTCCTTACCCGTCATGCGCCGCCGTACCCAGTCCGGGCACGCGGCAGTCCTCTCAACACCCCTGCACCCGCAGGAGGCCGGAAACTCCCCGCGGTGCAAGCCGAGTACATAGTCTGACTGGTCCGGGCAGCCGGAGCAGTCAGGGGCTCCGTTGTACGGATAACCGTACAGAATTCCTCGCCCGGATCATCGTTCCAGATGATGAGGTCCGACATGCAGAGGTGAAGGACACGATTTGAGACCATGTCTCCCGTGAGCTACCCCTACGAAGCACCCCAGTCCCAGTCGCTCTTCGAGCGGGCCTCGGTCGTCACGCCCGGCGGCGTCAACTCCCCGGTGCGCGCCTTCCGCGCGGTCGGCGGCACGCCGCGCTTCATGGTGTCCGGCACCGGCCCCTACCTCACCGACGCCGACGGCCGCGAGTACGTCGACCTGGTGTGCTCGTGGGGTCCGATGATCCTCGGCCACGCGCACCCGGCCGTGATCGAGGCCGTCCAGCAGGCCGTCTCCCGCGGCACCTCCTTCGGTACGCCCGGCCAGGGCGAGGTCGAGCTGGCGGAGGAGATCGTCGCCCGGGTCGCCCCGGTCGAGCAGGTCCGCCTGGTCTCCTCCGGCACCGAGGCGACCATGTCCGCGATCCGGCTGGCCCGCGGCTTCACCGGCCGGGCGAAGGTCGTGAAGTTCGCCGGCTGCTACCACGGTCATGTGGACGCACTGCTGGCCGCCGCCGGTTCCGGCGTGGCGACCTTCGGTCTGCCGGACACCCCGGGCGTCACCGGCGCCCAGGCCGGCGACACCATCGTGCTGCCCTACAACGACCTGGCCGCCGTCGAGCAGGCCTTCCGGGCCCACCCGGGCGAGATCGCCTGCGTGATCACCGAGGCCTCGCCCGGCAACATGGGCGTCGTCCCGCCGCTGCCCGGCTTCAACGGCGGCCTGGCCCGGCTCTGCCGGGAGAACGGCGCGCTGTTCATCTCCGACGAGGTGATGACCGGCTTCCGCGTCTCCAAGGCCGGCTGGTACGGCCTGGAGGCGGCGAACGAGGGCTGGGCGCCGGACCTCCTGACCTTCGGCAAGGTCATGGGCGGCGGCTTCCCCGCGGCGGCCTTCGGCGGCCGCGCCGACGTGATGGGCCACCTGGCCCCGGCCGGCCCGGTCTACCAGGCGGGCACCCTCTCCGGGAACCCGATCGCCACCGCGGCCGGCCTGGCCCAGCTGCGCGGCTGCACCGACGAGGCGTACGCCACGGTGGACAAGGTGGCCGCCGAGGTCGGCACCCTGGTGTCGGACGCGCTGGCCAAGGAGGGCGTGGCGCACCGGCTGCAGACCGCCGGGAACATGTTCTCGGTGTTCTTCACCGAGGCCGCGGTCACCAACTACGACGAGGCCAAGACCCAGGAGGCGTTCCGGTTCAACGCCTTCTTCCACTCGATGCTCAGCCAGGGCGTCTACCTGCCCCCGTCCGCCTACGAGTCGTGGTTCGTCTCGGCGTCCCACGACGACCGGGCGGTCGAGCGGATCGCCGCCGCCCTGCCGGCCGCCGCCCGCGCCGCCGCCGAGGCCACGGCCTAGGCCCTGTCCGGTAGCCGGACAGGCCCAGACCCTACGAAGTCCCAGGAGAACTGAGAAGTGAGCGCCAAGGACATCACCGTCGTGCACCTGATGCGGCACGGCGAGGTGCACAACCCCGAGGGCATCCTCTACGGCCGCCTGCCCGGCTACCGGCTCTCCGAGCTGGGCCGGCGGATGGCCGACCGGGTGGCCGAGGACCTCGCCGACCGGGACATCACCCACGTGGTGGCGTCCCCGCTGGAGCGGGCGCAGGAGACCGCCGAGCCGATCGCCAAGTCGCACGGCCTGGACCTGGCGGTGGACGAGCGGCTGATCGAGGCGGACAACATCTTCCAGGGCAAGACCTTCGGGGTCGGCGACGGCTCCCTGAAGAACCCGGGCTACTGGAAGTACCTCACCAACCCGTTCAAGCCCTCCTGGGGCGAGCCGTACGTCGAGCAGGCGGTGCGGATGATGGGCGCGCTGGCCGCCGCCCGGGACGCCGCGCGCGGGCACGAGGCGGTCTGCGTCAGCCACCAGCTGCCGATCTGGACCGTCCGCTCCTTCGTCGAGCGCCGCCGGCTCTGGCACGACCCGCGCAACCGGCAGTGCTCGCTGGCCTCGCTGACCAGCTTCACGTTCGAGGGCGACCGGATCGTCTCCGTCGGCTACCGCGAGCCGGCCCGCGATCTGCTGCCCGCGCACCTGGTCGGCAAGGGCGGCAAGAGCAAGCCGGTGGGCAAGAGCTTCGGCGCCTGAGCGACGCCCGGAGCCGCGACCGGGACCGCGCCCGGAGCCGGGTGCGGACCTGTGTGCGAACCACGCGCCCACCGGGGCGTAAGCCGTGGGTAAGTATGGGCCGGATCACTCGGACCGCCACCGGGTGGTCCGGCCCAGCCGCAGGTCAGAGGGGGTGCGACGCGCAAGGCAGGACCCCCCCGAACCTGCCCGGGACTCCATGCGAAACTTTTCACATGTCTGCCATGGCGCGCCCCCGTCCCCGTGTCGCCGCAGCCGCCGCCGCCACAGCCGCCGCCGCTGCGCTCGCCCTCACCGGTTGCTCCTCCTCGGGCTCGTCGGGCAGCGGTGACGGCCAGATCGGCTTCGTCAGCGCCAAGGGCAGCAACATCTCCAAGGCCGAGGTGGGCCACCGCCAGGACGCGCCGGACCTCTCCGGCAACACCCTGGAAGGCACCCCGGTCAAGCTCGCCGACTACCGCGGCAAGGTCGTCGTCCTGAACGTCTGGGGCTCCTGGTGCGGTCCGTGCCGGGCCGAGGCGGACGACCTGCAGCGCGTCTGGGAGAAGTACAAGGACCAGGGCGTCCAGTTCCTCGGCATCAACACCCGGGACCCGGAGATCGTCAACGCCGTCCGCTTCGAGCAGGAGAAGGGCGTCACCTTCCCCAGCCTCTACGACCCGGCCGGCACCCAGCTGCTGAAGTTCCCCAAGGGCAGCCTCAACCCGCAGTCCGTCCCGACCACCATCGTGGTCGACCGCGAGGGCAAGCTCGCCGCCCGGGCCGTCGGCGGCCAGACCGACGACGCCCTGGAGTCGGTGCTCCAGCCGGTGCTCGCGGAGCAGAAGCAGTGAGTGCCGCGCTGCAGCTGGCCGACACCACCGGGACCATCCAGGGCGGGGCGCTGCTGATCGCCGCGCCGATCGCCCTGGTGGCCGGCCTGGCCTCGTTCTTCTCGCCCTGCGTGCTGCCGCTGGTCCCGGGCTACCTCTCGTACGTCACCGGCTTCTCCGCCGCCGACCTCGCCGACGCGCGCGGCGCGCGGCGCGGCCGGATGCTGGCCGGCGCGCTGCTCTTCATCCTCGGCTTCACCGCCGTCTTCGTCTCCGGCGGCGCGCTGTTCGGCTACTTCGGCTCGACGCTGCAGGAGCACAAGCGGGTCATCTCGATCGTGCTCGGCACGCTGACCGTCGTGATGGGCCTCGCCTTCATGGGGCTGGTGCCCGGCCTGAGCATGCGCGAGCTGCGCTCGCACCGCCGCCCGGCGGTCGGCCTGCTGGGCGCGCCGATGCTGGGCGTGGTCTTCGGCGTCGGCTGGACGCCCTGCCTCGGCCCGACCCTGTCCGCCGTCCAGAACCTCGCCCTCAACGAGGCCGACGCGGGCCGTGCGGCGCTGCTGATGACCGCCTACTGCCTGGGCCTGGGCGTACCGTTCGTCGTGGCCGCACTGGCCTTCCGCCGGGCGCTGGGCGCCTTCGGCTGGGTCAAGCGACACTACCCGCTCGTCATGCGGATCGGCGGCGGCATGCTCGTCGCGGTCGGTCTGCTGCTGGTCACCGGGGCCTGGGACTCCATGGTGAACGAGCTGCAGTCCTGGACCGCCGACTTCCAGATCGGAATCTGACCCGTGAGCAAGACCCCGACCGATACCGAGCTGCCCCCGGCGGCGGTCGAGGACGCGGCCGAGCGGCTGACCACCGCGCCGACCGAGTCGGACGGCCCCGTCGGCATCGGCGTGCTCGGCTGGCTGCGCTGGGTGTGGCGCCAGCTGACCTCGATGCGGGTCGCGCTGATCCTGCTCTTCCTGCTCTCGCTGGCCGCCATCCCCGGGTCGCTGATCCCGCAGAACGGCCAGAACCAGTTCAAGGTCGAGACCTGGAAGGCGCAGCACACCACCGTCGCGCCGGTCTACGAGAAGCTCCAGCTGTTCGACGTCTACAGCTCGGTCTGGTTCTCGGCGATCTACATCCTGCTCTTCGTCTCGCTGGCGGGCTGCATCGTCCCGCGGACCTGGCAGTTCGTCGGCGTGCTGCGGGCCCAGCCGCCGGCCGCGCCGAGCAACCTGACCCGGATGCCGGTCCACGCGGCCTGGCGCACCGACGCCGACGCCGAGACGGTCAACGCCGCCGCGTACCGGCTGCTGCGCAAGCGCCGGTTCCGCGCGAACCTCGCCGGCGGTTCGGTGGCCGCCGAGAAGGGCTACCTGCGCGAGGTCGGCAACCTGGTCTTCCACCTGTCGCTGTTCGCGCTGCTGGGCGGTTTCGCCTGGGCGAGCCTCGCCGCCGGCACCGGCGGCAAGCTGATGGTCGCGGGCGAGGGCTACTCCAACACCATCACCCAGCTGGACGACTTCACCGGCTCGCGGTTCTACGCCAGCCAGGACCTCGACCCCTTCTACCTGAAGCTGAACGGCTTCACGGCGCGCTTCCAGAGCAAGGGCGACCAGATCGGCGCGGCCCGGCAGTTCACCGCGAACGTCGAGTACTACTCCGGCAGCGACGCGGAGAAGCTCAAGCGGGGCACGATCGAGGTCAACCACCCGCTGGAGATCGGCAGCAGCAAGGTCTACCTGATCGGCCACGGCTACGCCCCGGTGATCACCGTGCGCAACGCCGCCGGCGAGGTCGTCTACTCCGGTGCGACGCCGTTCCTGCCGCAGGACGGCAACCTCACCTCCACCGGCGTCGTCAAGGTCTCCGACTACGGTGACAAGGACGGCAAGAAGACCCAGATGGGCTTCTCCGGCTTCTTCCTGCCGACCGCCCCGGTGGCGTTCGACGCGAACACCGGCCCGCGCTCGCTCTTCCCCGGCGACGCCGACCCGGCGCTGGTGCTGAACGCCTTCGCGGGCGACCTCGGCACCGACTCCGGCCTGCCGCAGAACGTCTACCAGCTCAACACCAAGAACCTCACCCAGCTCCAGCAGGACGGCCAGCCCGCCAAGGTCCGGCTGAAGGTGGGCCAGGGCTGGACCCTGCCGGACGGCTACGGCACCGTCACCTTCGACGGCTACAAGCAGTGGGCCAGCTTCAACATCTCGCACCGCCCGGGCAACGAGATCGCCCTGGTCGGCGGTGTGCTGGCGATCCTCGGCCTGATCGGCTCGTTGTTCGTGCAGCGCCGCCGGATCTGGGTGCGGGCCGTGGCCCTGCCGGGCGGCGGCACCCAGGTGGAGCTGGCCGGCCTGGCCCGCAGCGAGTCGGCGAAGATCGCCGAGGAGCTGGCCGAGCTGGCGGTGGACCTCCAGGACGACGCGCCCGCGACCGACGACCCGGACGAGCCGGCCGCCGAGGGCGAGCCGGCAACACCAGAGCCCTCGCAGCCCGCAGAGCCCGCAGAGCCCGCACAGCCCGCAGTCCCCGCCGACCAGAAGTCCAAGGAGTAGACGGTGCAACTCGCCTCGGCGGTCGACCCCCAGCTGGCCGACCTCTCCAACAAGCTGATCTATTCGGCCATGGCCGTCTACCTGATCGCCATGTTCGCCCACATGTTCGAGTGGACGTTCGGCAGCAAGGGCGCCGTCGCCGTCCGCTCGACCGAGCAGGCCGGCCTGGCCGAGACGGTCGCCGCGGCCGGGGCCGCGAACGCCAAGAGCGCCAAGAAGGTCACCGTCACGGTCGCCTCGGCGGGCGGGGGCACCACCACGCTCACCCGCACCGCCCTGGCGGGCGAGGGCGCGATGGTGGTCACCAGCGGCCGCGGCGAGGACGAGACGGACGGCCCGGGCGCCGCCGGCACCAGCGAGCGGGCCGACCTGGCGGGCCGGATCGCGGTCTCGCTGACCGTGCTCGCGGCCATGCTGCACGCGGGCGGCGTGCTCACCCGCGGCCTCTCGGTCTCCCGCTGGCCGTGGGGCAACATGTACGAGTTCTCCTGCGCCTTCGCGCTGGCGATGGCCACCGCCTACCTCGGCCTGCTGGCCTCCCGGAAGAAGGTCCGCTGGCTCGGCCTGCCGGTCACCCTGGCCGTCCTGCTGACCCTCGGCGTCGCGGTCTCGGTGCTGTACACCGAGTCCGAGCAGCTCGTCCCGGCGCTGCACTCGTACTGGCTGGCGATCCACGTCTCCACCGCGATCGTCTGCGGCGGCGCCTTCTACGCGGCGTTCATCGCCACGCTGCTCTACCTGGGCAAGGACTCCTTCGACAAGCGGATGGCGGCCGGCCTGGCCACCGGCCCGCTCGGCACCTCGCCGTCCATCTGGCGGCGCCTGCCGGCCGCGTCCACCCTGGACAAGCTGTCCTACCGGATCAACGCGCTGGTCTTCCCGCTCTGGACCTTCACCATCATCGCGGGCGCGATCTGGGCCGAGGCGGCCTGGGGCAAGTACTGGGAGTGGGACCCGAAGGAGACCTGGTCGTTCATCACCTGGGTCGCCTACGCCTGCTACCTGCACGCCCGCGCCACCGCCGGCTGGAAGGGACGCAAGGCCGCCTACCTGGCCCTGGCCGCGTTCGCCTGCTGGCTCTTCAACTACTACGGCGTGAACATCTTCGTCACGGGAAAGCACTCCTACGCGGGGATCTGACCCGGGCACAGCACGAAGCACGCTCGGCCCGGCGCTCCGCAGATCGGAAGCCGGGCCGAGGTGTGACAGGGGTAGTTCGTGCCGGCCAACCCGAGCCGGCACGGGGAGGAACGAGGAGGAAATCGCGCAATGGAGTGCGACGAGGTCATGCTGACCGTCCGAATCACCGCCGCCGAGCGCATGCTGCTCCGCCGGCTCGCCCAGGGACACCGGAGCGACGTCTCCGAGGTCGTGGCGGACGGCCTGCTGGACATCATCCCCACACTCAGTACGCAGGCGGACGCCTTCCGCCTGCTGGGCGCGCTCGCGGCCCCCGCGCCGTGCGCCCTGACGGTCTGGCTGCCGACGCCGCTGGCCGACCTGCTCGTCCCGGGCGCGGCCCGGATCGCCCAGGTCACCCAGGTCCGGGTCGGGTCGGCCAGCGCCATGCTCGGCGCCGCCCTGCGGCTCTGGCTGGCCCAGGACCCGAGCCGACTGGCCGCCAACCTCAGCGTGATGCACGCCGGCCGGCCGGCCGCGCTGGTCGCGGCCTGATCCGGGCGGGGCGCCGCCGGTCTCAGCAGGCGAGCGGCAGGCCCGGATCGCGGTCCGGGCCTGCCGGGCGCCGGTCGGCGGCCCCGCCGTCGGCCGGGGCGGTCAGCAGCCGGCACTCGGCCACCGTCCGGCCTTCCTGCGTCAGCAGCACCCGGACCGGTACGGACGGGCCGTCCGCTCCGGCCCCGGCGGCGATCCGGGGCTCCCGGACGGCCCGCACCAGGCACGGCCGGTCGAGCTCGATGAAGCCGCTGAACGAGGACACCAGCTCCACCGGCACCACCGGATCGGGGTGGCGCAGCCGCTGGGCGGCCTGGCGGGCGGCCTCCAGGACGACCATGCCGGGCACGTGGTCCAGGGCCGGCTCGGAGAGCACCGGGTGGCGGACGTCGGCGCGCAGCAGCCAGCTGCCCGGCACCGGCGACGGCCCGAGCACGACGTCGGCGGCCTGCTCGCGGCCGGCCATCTGGGGCTTGGTGCAGGCGGGGGGAAGCCAGGGCGCCGCCGCGCGCCGGGCAGGCTCGCGCAGCCGGGCGTACGCGGCGGGGGAGAGCGCCCGCAACTGGACGGCGGCGCGGCCGACCGGGCGGCCGTCCCGCTCGACCTCGACGTGCACCCGCAGCGAGGCCAGCCGCCCGTGCCGGATCCGGACGTCCTGGCAGTTCGCCCGGAGCATCAGGGCGGCGGGGGCGCCGGTGATGGCGAGCCCGTCCAGACCGTCCGGGCCGAGGGAGTAGCAGAGCTCGTCCAGCGCGAAGTGGTGCCCGCGGGGTACGCCGAAGCCGACGTGGCCGATCAGCAGTGCGGCCTGCCGGACGGTCTCGGCCATCAGCACCGGGTCGTGGTGGCGGTCGCCGGGCAGCCGGTAGAAGCCGTGCAGCCGGGGCCACTGGGCACCGAGCAGGAAGTCGTAGGGGCCGGTGGACTGCCAGCCGGTGATCAGGACCTCGGAGACGGAGGAGCGGTGGACCAGGTGGCGGGAGACGGTCCGGTCGTGGAAGTCGTAGTCGGCGCCGGTGCGGAAATACGGACCGTCGGCATCCGGTTCTACGATCGCTGGCATGGCTGGCCCCACTCCCGGGTCTCGGTCGACCGGCCGCGCCGGCGGCCCCCTCACAAAACATACAAACCAACCGGTTTGCCTGCTGTGACTGGGGTCCCCGCTGCCGGGACCTCGGCGTGATCACGTTACCCGCGCACCGGCCTGCGGGAACGTCCGGGCGGGCGATGCCGGACCTTGGGCGGGGGTCGATCCCCGCTGGACGGCGGGGGAGAGCGAGGAGCTAGATTAGATACCAACCATGCGGTTTCGGGCGGGCCGTCCGCATGCGAGGCGTCGCACCACCGACGGCGGCGCCCTGACAGCAGCCGGGCGAGCCGGGATCTCGCCGAGGCCGAGGCCGGAGGGGCCAGTGGTCAAGCAGGAACGTGCGGGGAGGACGAGGCAGGCCGTGCTGCTCGCCGCGGCGGACGCGTTCGCGGAGGCCGGCTTCGAAGCGGCCAACCTGGTGGACATCAGCCGCCGGGCGGGCGTCAGCAAGGGCGCGCTCTACTTCCACTTCGTCTCCAAGCAGGCGCTGGCCGACGGCGTCCGTGCGGCTGCCGCCCGCGAGATCGGCTCGGCCGCCCTGCGCGCCCGGCGGGCCGGCGGACCGGCCCTCCAGGGCCTGATCGACTTCTCGCACGAGCTGGCCCGGCTGCTGCGCGAGGACGTGCTGGTGCGGGCCGGCGTCCAGCTCGGCCAGGGCACCCGGTCCGGGGCCGGGGCCGCCTGGCGGAGCCTCACCGAGGTCTTCCGCCGCCTGCTGGACCGCGCCGCCGACGCCGGCGAGCTGCACCCAGGGGTGGACCTTCGGCAGGCCGCCGACCTGCTCACCACCCTGGCGGCCGGCCTGGTGCTGTTCGCCCCCGAGGACGCCGGCCGGCTGCGGCCGGAGGCGGTGCGCGGCCTTTGGGCCGCGGCCCTGCCCGCACTGGTGCCGGCCGACCGCTGCTCGGCCTACCGGACCTGAGACGGCGGCACCACCCGAGGCCGCGCCGGCCGCACCTGAGGCTCGTGCCGCCCGCGCCCGAGAACGGGCCGGCGCCACCTGCGGGCGCTTCGAACGCCCCTGAGGCTGCCTCAGTCGTCGGTGCTCGTGACCGGGCCGGGGACGGGTGAGGGCTCGGGCTCGCCGCCCGGCGCCCGGTCCGCCACGCTGATCCGGGCCAGCGCGTGCGGCTGGACCAGCCCCGGCAGCAGCATCGTCCAGAGGTCGGCCATCCGCTGCAGCAGGTCGCGGCGTCCGGTCAGCACCTGCGAGCTGAGCTGGATCCCGGTGACCGCGCCGGTGATCACCCCGGCCGCCGCCGCCGGGTCCAGGCCTGGGTGCAGGTCGCCCGCGTCGCGGGCCTGCTCCAGCAGTGCGCGCGCCGCGTCCGACCAGCGCTGGTAGGCGGCGATCTGCGGCTGGGTGAAGCTGCCGTGCTCGATGGTCAGCCGGATGCTGCCGCGCACCATCGGGTCGTCCACCAGCGCGTGGGCGAAGGCGTAGCCGAGGTCGATCAGGGTCTGCACCGGGCTGTCCGAGGTCGGCCGCCAGGTGGCGAGCCAGGCGCCCTGCCCCTCGATCACCGCGAGCGCGAGCTCCTCCTTGGAGCCGAAGTGGAAGTACAGCGCGCCCTTGGTGACGCCGGCCCGCTCCAGGATCTCCGACATGGTGGCGGCGGCGTAGCCGCGCTCGTCGAACACCTCGGCCGCGGCGAGGAGTACCGTCTGGCGCGTTGCCAGTGCCCGGGCCTGCCTGGCCATCGCAGCCTCCCTGGAATGCTCTCGTACTCGGCGGCGGCCGATCCTACGGGGGCCGACGGGGCGGGGAATCGCATACCGTCCAGTAGGTATTCTACCGAGCCGCCCGTCGCCGGACCGGTGTGCGAGGACGCCCCCGGGGCCGGGAACGGCGAAGGCCGGCCACCCGGAGGGGGTGGCCGGCCGTCGGTCGGATGCTGCGGGGCCGTCAGGCGGCCTGCTGCCAGCTGACCGGCGAGAAGTACGCCGGACGGCGCTCCAGGCGGTGCCAGTTGGCGATCGGCTCGACCGGCGCCACGGCGGCGGCGGCCTGCTGGGCGGCCGCGGCGCGGGCCATCAGCACGGCGGTCAGGGCGGCGAGCTCCTCGTCGGAGAGCGAGCCACGGACGACGCGGACGAGAGGTTCGGCGGAAGCGGTCATGGTGTTGGTTTCTCCCCCGGCACGTTTCTGGTGAATGGTCAGCAGAACTGCGGTGCTACATGGGCGGGTTGCCGTGCTTGCGGCTCGGCAGGTCGGCGTGCTTGGTGCGGAGCATGGCGAGCGAGGAGGCCAGGACCTGGCGGGTCTCGGCGGGGTCGATGACGTCGTCCACGAGGCCGCGCTCGGCCGCGTAGTACGGGTGCATCAGCTCGGTCTTGTACTCCTTGATCTTCTGGGCGCGCATCGCCTCGGGGTCCTCGGCGCCGTTGATGTCGCGGCGGAAGATCACGTTGGCGGCGCCCTCGGCGCCCATGACGGCGATCTCGTTGGTCGGCCAGGCGAACGAGAGGTCCGCGCCGATCGAACGGGAGTCCATCACGATGTACGCGCCGCCGTAGGCCTTGCGCAGGATCAGCTGGATCCGCGGCACGGTGGCGTTGCAGTACGCGTACAGCAGCTTGGCGCCGTGCCGGATGATGCCGTCGTGCTCCTGGTCGACGCCGGGCAGGAAGCCGGGGACGTCGAGCATGGTGACCAGCGGGATGTTGAAGGCGTCGCACATCTGGACGAAGCGCGCGGCCTTCTCGCTCGCGTTGATGTCGAGCACGCCGGCCAGCGACTGCGGCTGGTTGGCGATGATGCCGGTGACGTGCCCGTCGATCCGCGCCAGCACGCAGAGCACGTTGGTGGCCCAGCGCTCGTGGACCTCCAGGTACTCGCCGTGGTCGACGATCTCCTCGATCACCTTGCGCATGTCGTACGGGCGGTTGCCGTCGACCGGCACCAGGTCGAGCAGCGCGTCGTTGCGGCGGTCCACCGGGTCGTCGTTGACGGCGGTCGGCGGCATCTCGCGGTTGTTCTGCGGCAGCAGCGAGAGGAGGTAGCGGACCTCCTCGATGCAGGACTGCTCGTCGTCGTAGGCGAAGTGCGAGACGCCGGAGACCCCGGAGTGGACGTCGGCGCCGCCCAGGCCGTTCTGGCTGATCTTCTCGCCGGTCACGGCCTGGACCACGTCCGGGCCGGTGATGAACATCTGCGAGGTCTCGCGGACCATGAAGACGAAGTCGGTCAGGGCCGGGGAGTACGCGGCGCCGCCGGCGCACGGGCCGAGCATCACCGAGATCTGCGGGATGACGCCCGACGCCCGGGTGTTGCGCTGGAAGATGCCGCCGTAGCCGGCGAGGGCGGTGACGCCCTCCTGGATGCGGGCGCCGGCGCCGTCGTTCAGCGACACCAGCGGCGCACCGGCCGCGATGGCCATGTCCATGATCTTGTGGATCTTCTGCGCGTGGGCCTCGCCCAGCGCACCGCCGAAGATCCGGAAGTCGTGGGCGTAGGTGAAGACGGTCCGGCCGTGCACCGTGCCCCAGCCGACGATCACGCCGTCGGTGTGCGGCTTCTTCGCCTCCAGGCCGAAGCCGGTGGCGCGGTGCCGGCGCAGCGGCTCCACCTCACGGAACGAGCCCTCGTCGAGCAGCAGCTCGATGCGCTCACGGGCGGTCAGCTTGCCCTTGGCGTGCTGGGCCTCGGTGGCCTTCTCGCTCGGGCCTCGGCGGACCTGGTCGCGCAGTTCGTGCAGCTCGGCGACCCGCCCGTGGGCGTCGGCCGGGATCTCGGGGATCTCGTCGCCGACCGGCGCCTCATGCACAACCGTCATCTCGAACCACTCCAAGGGTGAGGGAACTGTCCGACAGCCAACGTCTGCATTGCCCCCGGCTGCGAATCACTTCTTCACTTATGACTGTACGAGGGGCGCGGCGCTGGTTTCGGCGTCGATTCCGTACAAGGTCGCGTCCGTTTAGATGTCAGGGCTGTACAGAAACCGCGGGCGGGCACTGTGATCGGACGGTGTCCGTTCGATTACCCGCAGCTGTCGCCCGAGTGGCGGTCCGATGATCTGAGCGGACGGAAACGTGCAGGTCAGGCCAGGCGGGCGAGGGCCCGGGCGGGGGGCCTCAAGGGGGTCGATAGCCGGACTTCAGCGGAGTGTGCTGGGCGGCCCGAGGCGGCTCCGGGCGCCGATCAGTCGTAGGGAAGCGCCAAAAACAGCGAGGCCCACCCGGGAGCCTCCGGGTGGGCCGTCCGAGGGAGCGCTCAGCTCTTGCGGCCGTCCTCCGGCTCGTCCTTGCCCCGCAGCTCCTCCTCGCGGCGGCGCAGGTCGGCCTCCCACTGCTTGAGCATGTCCTCGTGCCTCTTGTTGTCCTTCTTCAATGACGCGAGGAATTCGGGGTCGTCGTCCGGCGCGAGCGGCCGGCCGCCGCGCGGGCGCTCGTACTCGGGGTAGCCGGCGGTGCGGCCCGCCGGGTGGGGCTGCAGGGCGCCGCGCTGCTTGCCGGCCACCAGCCAGGCGATCGAGCCGACCAGCGGGAAGAGCAGCACGATGATCACCCAGACCACCTTGGGGAGGTGCTTCACCTCTTCCTCGGGCGTGGTCAGGCAGTCGATGAACGCCCAGACCCAGAGGGCGAGCGGGAGTACGAAGGTCAGGATCCTCAGCACGGCGGCGATCTCCCCCGGCGGCGGTGGCGGCGGGCGCCGCGAACCGGTGGACGGCTTCGACGGGGGCCCTTGACCGAGCCAGGCTATCGGGTGGCGGATACTGACTGACATGGCATACGACGATCTCCGTTCGTTTCTGCGGGCCCTCGACCGCGAGGGCGATCTCAAGCGCATCAAGGCCGAGGTGGACCCCCATCTGGAGATCGGCGAGATCGTCGACCGGGTGCAGAAGGCCAAGGGCCCGGCGCTGCTCTTCGAGAACGTCAAGGGCTCCTCGATGCCGCTGGCGATGAACGTCTTCGGCACCGAGCGCCGGCTCGCCAAGGCGCTCGGGCTCAAGGGCCCCGACGACATCGCCGACAAGATCGCCGGTCTGCTCAAGCCCGAGCTGCCGCAGGGTTTCACCGGCTTCCGGGACGCCTTCGGCAAGCTCGCCTCGATGGCCCACGTGCCGCCGAAGCACGTGAAGACCGCCGACGCCCCGGTGCACGAGGTCGTGCTCACCGGCGAGGACGTCAACCTGGACGAGCTGCCGGCCCTCTTCACCTGGCCGCTGGACGGCGGCTCCTTCTTCAACCTCGGCCTCACCCACACCAAGGACCCGGACACCGGCGTCCGCAACCTCGGCCTGTACCGGCTCCAGCGGCACGACCGCCGGACCATCGGCATGCACTGGCAGATCCATAAGGACAGCCGCAACCACTACGCGGTCGCCGCGAAGCGCGGCGAGCGGCTGCCGGTCGCGATCGCCTTCGGCTGCCCGCCGGCCGTCACCTACGCCGCCACCGCCCCGCTGCCCGGCGACATCGACGAGTACCTCTTCGCCGGCTTCGTCGCGGGCGAGCGGGTCAAGATGGTCGACTGCAAGACGGTGCCGCTGCAGGTCCCGGCCGACGCCGAGGTGGTCCTGGAGGGCTGGCTGGAGCCCGGCGAGATGCTGCCGGAGGGCCCGTTCGGCGACCACACCGGCTTCTACACGCCGCAGGAGCCGTTCCCGGCACTGAAGATCGACTGCGTGACGATGCGCCGCCGCCCGATCCTGCAGTCCATCGTGGTCGGCCGCCCGCCGACGGAGGACGGCCCGCTGGGCAAGTTCACCGAGCGGTTCTTCCTGCCGCTGCTGAAGGTGATCATCCCGGACATCGTCGACTACGACCTGCCCGAGGCCGGCGGCTTCCACAACTGCGTGATCGTCTCGATCGACAAGAAGTATCCCAAGCACGCCCAGAAGACGATGCACGCGATCTGGGGCGCGCACATGATGTCGCTGACCAAGCTGATCATCGTGGTGGACTCCGACTGCGACGTCCACGACTACCAGGAAGTGGCCTGGCGGGCCTTCGGCAACGTCGACTACAGCCGCGACCTCACCGTCGTCGAGGGCCCGGTCGACCACCTGGACCACGCCTCGTACCAGCAGTTCTGGGGCGGCAAGGCGGGCATCGACGCCACCCGCAAGCTGCCCGAGGAGGGCTACACCCGGGACGGCGGCTGGCCCGAGATGGTCTCCTCCGACCCGGCCACGGCCGCCCTGGTCGACCGCCGCTGGAAGGAGTACGGGCTCTGATGAGCACCGCTGCCGCCCTCCCCGAGGCGCCGCAGGGCAAGGTCAAGGCCTTCCTGCGGCTGGTGATGATCGAGCACTCGATCTTCGCCCTGCCCTTCGCCTACATCGCCGCCCTCACCGCGATGTTCCTTGCCGACAAGCGGGTGCACTGGGGCGAGCTGTTCATCGTCACCGTCTGCATGGTCGGCCTGCGGACCTTCGCGATGGCCGCCAACCGGATCATCGACCGCGAGATCGACGCCCGGAACCCGCGCACCGCGGGGCGGGAGCTGGTCACCGGCGCCGTCGCGGTGAGGACCGCGTACATCGGCTCGGCGATCGCGCTGGTGGTCTTCCTGGGCGCGGCCGCCCTGCTGAACCCGCTCTGCCTGGCGCTCGCGCCGGTCGCCGTGGTGCCGATGGTGGTCTACCCCTACGGCAAGCGGTTCACCGACTTCCCGCAGGCGATCCTCGGCCTGGCCCAGGCGATGGGCCCGGTCGGCGCCTGGCTGGCCGTCACCGGCTCGTGGTCCTGGGACGCGGTCGTGCTCGGCGCGGCGGTCGGGATCTGGATCGGCGGCTTCGACCTGATCTACGCCTGCCAGGACGTCGAGTCGGACCGCGAGGGCGGCGTACGCTCGGTGCCGGCCCGCTTCGGCATCCCGGCGGCGGTGTGGGGAGCACGCGTCTGCCACGTGCTCACCACGCTGCTGCTCGGCTGGTACGCGGTGCTGACCGGTGCCGGCGTCGCGTTCTGGATCGGCCTCGCCGTCGTGGCCGGCGCCTTCGTCTACGAGCACACCATCGTGAAGCCGAACGACCTGTCGAAGCTGAACCGGGCGTTCTTCCAGACGAACGGGTTCGTCGGGATCTCGCTGTTCTTCTTCGCGCTGGTCGACCTGGTCGTGCGCGGTCTGGGGATCTGAGCCTTCCCGCGCGGCTACTTGGCGCCCTCGTCGAGCGTGTGCTTGACGAGGGCGTTCGCGTGTCCGTGGCCGAGGCCGTGCTCGGCCTTGAGCCAGGCGACGAGCTCCATGTGCTTGGTGAGCGGGGAGGAGTGGATCAGCTCCTTCCAGTGCGCGATCGGCTGACCGTACTTCTTCTCGATGGAGGGGAAGTAGCTGCCGGGACCCTTGGCGGCGGCCTCGGTGCTCATGGTGATGGTGGCTCCTGTCGGTTCGTCAGTTCGATCTTGCTGGGGTGATTCTCACGCAGAGAGCCGGACGGCGACAGTGCTCAGCCAGGCGAGCCCGAGCGCGGCGCCGGCGGTGAAGGCCGTGACGGTGGCGCCGGAGCCGGCGAAGCCGGCCAGCACGCCGAGGGGCACCAGGCGGGAGGCGGTCGCCCAGCCGCGGCGGCCGGTGGCGGCGAAGTGCCGGGCGAGGACGAGGAACGCGGCGCAGAGCGCGAGGTAGCCGACCGCGCCGCCGATCATGTGGACGGTGCCGTGGGCGCTCAGCTCGGTCACCCGGCCCTCGGGGGCGCCGACCGGGAAGCCGGCCCCGGGGTCGGCCTCGAAGGCCGAGCTGAGGAGGAAGGACGCCCCGAACACCGCGATCAGGCGGGGTGCCCAGGTGCCGCCGGGGCGGTTGCGCAGAGCGTGGCGGAGGCCGGCGGCGCCGGCGAGGATCAGGGCGCCGGCGAGGAGGAAGTTCGCGGTCTGGATCCAGCCGGTGTCGCCGAGGGCGAGCTGGCTGATGGCGTTGCGGGAGAAGTCGAAGCCCTCGCGGGTGAGGCCCTGGACGAGGCCGGCGGTGAGGAAGAGCGGACCGGCGAGGGCCCCTGCGGTGAGGAGCGTCCGGGTCGCGGGGGCGGCGGCGAGCGGGGCGGCGGTGAGCGTGTCGGTCATGCCAGTAAGACCGGGCGAGTGGGCGGAACTCATCGGTGCCGCGGATGTGATCTGGGTCACGGCGTGGTGTGACAAGCCCACTATCCCCGTTCGTGCTCCGAGGCCCGTGGCGGCTGGCTAGTGTGAGCCGCCTGGACGCCCAAACACCGGTTCCTTGAAGGGACATGGCATGGCTATGGAACACGACCCCTCCCACTCGCCGCGGGTCTACTACGGCACGGAGCTCCGGCGGTTGCGAGAGCTCGCCGGACTGAGCCAGGAGGCCCTGGGGAAGCTGGTCTTCTGCTCGGGCGGCTACATCGGACAGATGGAAGTCGCGGTGCGGAAGCCGCAGGAGGAGCTGTCGAAGCGCCTCGACACGGTGCTGATGACCGACGGGCACCTGCTGAGGGTGTACGAGATGGTGAAGCGGTCGTCGCGGTACGAGGAGTACTTCGCTGCCGCGGCCGAACTGCAGGAAATGGCTGAGGCCATCAGCCAGTTCTCCCCGCTCCTGGTGCCCGGCCTCCTGCAGACACCTGCCTATGCGCGGGCACTGTTCGAAGCGGCTCAGCCGCTCAAGAAGGCCGCAGACATCGAGGCGATGGTCGCCCTCCGAGTGGGGCGCTCCGAGATCCTTGATCGGCCGACGCCTCCGCTGTACTGGGCCGTCCTGGATGAAGCCGCCTTGCGTCGGTCGGTTGGCGGCGCTGACGTGATGAGTGAGCAGATGACCTTCCTGGCCGGACTGGTTCGGGCGAGGAAGGCCATTGTCCAGGTAGTTCCGTTCTCGGCCGGAGCTCACGCGTTGATGGATGGCTCACTGTGCCTGATGACCTTCGAGGATGCGCCGCCGACGGCCTACGTCGAGGGTTCGCACACAGGGACCCTGATCGACGATCCGGCGCTGGTCGCCAGGTACTCGCTGGCCTACGATCTCGTCAGGGCCGCTGCGTTGTCGCCGGAGGCGTCCCTGGCCCTGATCGAATCGGCGGCGGAGGACTACGCAAATGCACCGAGTCGAGCAGTGGCGTAAGAGCAGTTACAGCGGGGGCAGCGGCAACAACGACTGCATCGAGGTTGATGACGCCCGCCCGGGTTCGGTTCGCGACTCGAAGGACCCCGAGGGCCCGCGTCTCCGCTTCACCCCGGCCGCCTGGCAGGCCTTCGTGACCGCCACCGCCAACGGCGAGTTCGGCACCGCCTGACGGCTGTTCACCTCACCTGGGTGGCGATGGATCGGGCGCAGTCCAGGGACTCGGTGTGGGTGGTGTCCACCTCCAGGTCGTAGACCACGCCACGGTGGACGATCGGCGCCTGCTGGGCGGCCATGCCCGGGGTCCGGTCACCGCGGGCGATCTCGCGGCCTGCGGCCACCGTGCTCTCGCACCGGACGCCGACCCACAGCACCTCCAGGCCGTCGAGGACGTCCCGCCAGCGCGCCTGGGACTCCGCTCCGCCGAGGAAGACGTCGTCGACGATGATCCGGGCGCCTGCCCGGGCCATCGCGGCGACCCCTGCCATCCAGGCGGCCTCCAGCTCCCGGAACGTCGATCCGATGCTCACCGCGCCGTCGTCGGTGATGTCGATCCCGAGGTCCGATTCCTGCATGGAGGCCGGCATCATCTCGATCAGCGAGTCGATCGCCGCTGCGAGCCACGGATCCGGCAGAACTGCCTGGAGACACCGGACGATTCCGGACTTGCCCGAGCTGGACCCGCCGTTCAGCACGATCACTTGAGTCTTCACCAGATCACCGTAGAGGCGCACGCCGGTCCGTTCGAAGCGCTTTTCGGCAATCCCCGGCCCGCTAGCATCGGCCGCATGATCGACAAGACTGTGGACTTCCGTTCGGACCGGATCGGCAGCGCCCTTCGTGGCGAAAACCCGACCGTCATGCGCCGCCTCGACGCCGGGTTCGCCGTGATCGGGGACGTGCAGTTCCTGCCCGGGTACTCGATCCTGCTCACCGACGAGCCCGGCGTCGACCGGCTCTCCGACCTGCCGCGCCCGCGCCGGATGGCCTACCTCGCGGACCTGGACCGGCTCGGCGAGGCCGTCGAGCGGGCCTGCCGGGCCGCCGATCCGGCCTTCCGGCGGGTGAACCTGGAGATCCTCGGCAACAAGGACGCCTTCCTGCACGCCCATGTCTGGCCTCGCTTCGACTGGGAGCCGGAGCACCTGGTGCAGATGCCGGTCTGGCTCTACCCGCCGGACCACTGGCGCGACGAGCAGTACGCCCTCGCCCCGCGACACGACGCCATCCGCACCGCCATCACCGCCGAGCTCGACGCCCTCCGCTGACGCGGCCCGCTGGACCGTTCTTGGCCACAATCTGCCGCCTTCGGCGAGGAGTTGACTGTTTCGCAGACCGACTACCGCGCTGCGTTATGACCGTGTTACGGTCCGCGACGTAAGTGAAAAGAAGAAGACCCCAGCGGTGCGCCAACACCCCGGGGTCTGACACCAGGAGCTAGACCTCCCAATGCAGATTCATCGTAGCGCGCACGCGCGCAACTTCACCGTCCTTCCGAATGTCCTGTTGCAGGACCGCCGGCTCAGCTTCACCGCCCGCGGCCTGCTCGCCGACCTGCTCTCGCGGCCCGACGGCTGGCGCGAGGACGGGCGCCAGATGGCCGACACCAGCCCGCACGGCCGCGGAGCCGTCCGACGGACCCTCAGGGAGCTCACGGATGCCGGCTACTACCGCGTCGAGCGGGTCCGGATGCCTGACGGCACGCTCCGCTCGGAGGCGCACGTCTACGACACACCGCAGCTTCGCCGCCCGCCGGGTGACGACCCCCCGGACCCCGGTGGGCCGGGGGGCTGTGGCCCTGTCACTCCTTCCGTAAAGAACCCGGAAGAAGTACCCACCCTCCCGGCCGAATTGCCCGACGCGCAGACCGGCGCCGCGGTCGCCCTGCTGTTCCGGGTGCTCCGCCCCGAGCCGCGCCTGCGGCTCGGGGCGCGCGAGGCGGCCGCACTGGCGCCGCTCGTCGCCGAGTGGCTGCAACGGGGCGCCACCGAAGCGGACTTGGCCCAGGCCCTGCTGGCCGGCCTGCCATCGCCCGTGAGCTCCCCGATCGGCCTGCTCCGCAACCGCCTGGAGCGGAAGATGCCGCCCGAACGGGCGACGTCCGAGCCGCAGCCGGCCGGGTACGCCGAATGCGCCGGGTGCCACGATCCGGTGCCCCGTCCCGGCATCTGCCGGGCCTGTGCGGGCCTGGCGCCGAGACCGCTCGCCGTCGGCCGCGGCTTTGCCGTGGCCGCCGCCGGGGCCGCCAGGGCCCGCTTCGCCCTGCGCGGTCCCCGGCCGGCCGTGGGAGTGCCGGGGTGAGGCGGCCCGGCACCCGTTCTCGTGAACTTGCCGCGCGTGCCCGGGCGTGTCCGCAGATGCGTCCGCAGGCTCCGCAGATGCCTGCCTAGGCTCCCCGGCATGGACATTGTGATCCCGCTTTTCAAGCTCTACGAGCCGCTCGACGCCGTCGGTCCCTACGAGCTCCTGGCGAACGTGCCCGGCGCCCGGGTGCACTTCGTCGCGCCCGAACCGGGGCGGATCGCCGACGTGCTGGGCGCCATGAAGGTGGACGTGCGCACCCGGTACTCGGAGATCGAGTCCTGCGACGTGCTGCTCGTCCCGGGTGGTGCAGGGGCTCGACTGATGCTGAACGACACGGAGTTCATCGACTGGGTGCGCCGGATCCACGAGACGACCCGCTTCACCACCTCGGTCTGCACCGGGGCGCTCATCCTCGGGCAGGCGGGGCTGCTCAAGGGTCTCACCGTGACCACCCACTGGATGGCGATGGACGACCTGGAGACGTTCGGTGCCACCTACACCGCGGAGCGCGTCGTTCGGAACGGCAAGATCCTCACCTCGGCCGGGGTCTCCGCCGGGATCGACCTGGCCCTGGAGCTGTGCGCGTTGCTGAGCGACGAGGTCACCGCCAGGGCCATTCAGCTCTTCACCGAGTACGACCCCCAGCCGCCGTTCGACAGCGGATCCCTGGCCAAGGCGACGCCCGAGGTCGTGGCCCGGGCCCGGGAGCTCGCCGCCGGCGGCTGAGCCGGCTCAGCCGATCAGGCCGCGCCGGTACCGGACGCCCGGGCGGTCGTCGATCGTGATGCTCCCGACAGTGGTGAAGCCGGTGCGGCGGAGCACGGCCATGGAGGCCGGGTTGTCCAGGGTGGTCACGGCGGTGAGCGCGGAGAGCCCGTACTCGCCGGCCGCCAGCCGGCAGACGTCCAGGACGGCGGCCGTGGCCACGCCCCGGCCGGCGGCCCGTTCACCGATCCGGTAGCCGAGTTCGGCCGCGCCGTCCTCGACGTCCACCAGGTTCACCCGGCCGAGCAGCAGCCCGGCCTCGTCCAGGACGAGATGGAAGTGGCACGTCCCGGCGTCCTGCTCGGCCAGCAGGGCGCGGTGCCGGTCGGCGAAGTACGTGAAGTACCCGTCCCCCCGGTCGGGCACCGACCGCGCGAAGTACGCCCGGTTCGTGCGCTCGAACTCCAGCAGGGCGTCCGCATGGTCGGCCCGCAGCCGCTCCAGCCTGATCGCGATCATCCCGCCAGCATAAGCAGCCGACCCCCCGGCCCGGCAGCCTCTTTTGGGGCAGCCGGGCCGGGGCGTGTGCCGCGGGGCGGCTCACTCGGAGAGGAAGGCCTTGTAGTCGGCGGGGCTGAGCAGGTCGTTCAGCTCGGCCGGCTTGGTGATCGTGAGCTCGACGATCCAGCCGTCCATGTACGGATCGTCGTTGATCGTCTCGGGCTCGTCGCTGAGGAGGTCATTCCTGCCGCTGACCTTGCCGGTCAGGGGCGTGAAGATGTCGCTGGCCGACTTCACCGACTCCACGACCCCGAACGGATCGCCGAGTTCGAGCTGGCGGCCCACGTCGGGCAGCTCCACGAAGACGAGGTCGCCGAGCTGGCGCTGCGCATGGTCCGTGATGCCCACGCGGGCCTTGTCCTTCCCCACCAGCAGCACCCACTCGTGCTCCCTGGTGTACTTGCGGTCGTCCGGGATGTTCGCCATGGAGGTCTCCCTCGGTTGTGGCGGCAGGGTGTGCCGCGGCCCCCCGGCTGACGGTGTGTCAGCTGCGGAAAAGAGCCTGCCGCAGATTCCCGTCACCAGGCAGGATGTTCACCCGGACGTGTGAGCCCCCTGCTCACCATGGTCGTCCCCACACCGAGGATCCCCCGGATCCGGACCCAGGAGAGTCGCGTGAGCACTGCCAGGATCGCCGTCGTGACCAGCCTCGCCCACGCGGAGTACGACCCCGATCTCGGGCTGGTCGTCGAGGCGCTGCGTGCCGAGGGGCTGGCAGCCGAGCCGGTGGCCTGGGACGCGGACCGCCCGGGGTGGGAGGCGTTCGACCTGGCGGTCATCCGCTCGACCTGGGACTACTCGGAACGGCTCGCCGAGTTCCTGGCCTGGGCCGACGCGACGGCCCGCGCCACCCGGCTGTTCAACCCGGCGCCGGTGGTGCGCTGGAACAGCGACAAGCGCTACCTGCTGGAGCTGGCCGAGCGGGGCGTCCCCGTGGTGCCGACGCGGATCCTCGAACCGGGCGCGCCGACCGCCGAGGCAGACTTCGACCGGCCCGCGGGCGTCGTGGTCAAGCCCGCGGTCTCCGCGGGAGCCCGCGACACCGCGTGGTACGAGCCCGGCCGGTCCTCGGACGCCCTGCGCCACGCCCGGAAGCTGCTGGACGAGGGCCGCACGGTGATGGTGCAGCCGTACCTCCCGCTGGTGGCGGAGGGCGAGCGCGCCCTGGTCTTCGTCGCCGGCGCGTTCAGCCACGCGATCCGCAAGGGGCCGGTGCTGACCGAGCCGGGCGTCATCGACAACGACCGGGTCGCCCACCCGGGCCTCACGGCGTACGAGCCGACCGAGGCGGAGCTGCGCACCGCCCGGGCCGCCCTGGCGGCGGCCCCCGCCGCGGACGGCCTGCTCTTCGCCCGGGTCGACCTGGCCCTGGACGAGGCCCGGGAGCCGGTGGTGATGGAACTGGAGCTGATCGAGCCGAACCTCTTCCTCGGCCACACCCCGCAGGGCCTCCGGCGGCTCGCCGCAGCCGTCGCCGCCCGCGCTGCCACCGCCCGCTGACCGCCGGCCGACGGGAGAATCGGCCCACCCGACTTCTGGAGGAGACGCGTGATCGGCAAGCTGCAGTGCATCGTGCTCGACTGCCCGGACCCGGCCGGGCTGGCCCGGTTCTACGCGGCGCTGCTGGGCGGTGAGGTGGACCGGCCGGACCGGCGCTGGTCGCTGGACGCGGACTGGTCGACCCTGCACACGGAGGACGGGGCGGTGGTCTGCTTCCAGCGGGTGGCCGACCACCGGCCGCCGCAGTGGCCGGACCCGGCCCACCCGCAGCAGCTGCACCTGGACATCGACGTGGCCGACCTCGACGCGGCCGAGCGCGAGGTGCTCGCGCTCGGCGCCACCCGGTTGAGCGACGCCGGAGGCTGGCGGGTCTATGCGGACATCGCCGGCCACCCGTTCTGCCTGATCCGGGGCTGAGCGGGCCGGCGCGTGGGCCGTGCCGGCCCGCGCCCGGAAAGGGCCGAGCCCCGGCTTCCCGGTTGGGGGCCGGGGAAGCCGGGGCTCGGAGTTGGGGGGGATGGATCGTCAGGCGGAGCGACGGCGGCGCGACGCGAACAGCGCGCCGATGCCGGCCAGGAGGAGCGCGCCGGCGCCCATCGCGGCCTTCTCCATGCCGTCGGAGCCGGTGTGGGCCAGCTCGCCGCCCGCCGCCACCGAGGTGGTGCCGGTGGTGATGCCGCCGGTGGTGCTGGTCGAGAAGCCGGCGTTCCGGACGGTGGTGCCGGTGGTGGTGCCGGTCGTGGCCGGAGCGGCGGTGAGCTCGATCTCGACGTTCTGCGGGCCGCGGACGGCGGGCGCGAAGCCCGGGGTCTGCTGCACGGCGCGCGGGTGGATGTAGGACTTGCCGAGCGGGGCGTCGGCGGTGAAGGCGAGGCGGACGTGCCGGGTGTCGTTGCCGTTGGGGGCGATGGTCTTGTCGGCGGTGAGGTGGTAGGTCACCCGGTCGGCGCCGCTCGCGACGCCGGCGATGTTCTCCCAGCTGCCGTCGGCCTTGCGGACCTGGAGCGTGCTGCGACTGTCGGCCTCCACGATCTTGTCGACGTCGGTGTAGCGCGAGCCGCTGTCGTTCGTGAAGGCGATGTCGAACTCGGCCGGGGCGCCGCCGGCGACGGCGGTGGTCGGCGCGCCCTTGACCTGCACGGTCAGGGCCTTGGCGACGATCTCCTTGGTGCTCTCGGCGAGGATGGTCTTCGAGGCCGGGTCGAGCACGGCGGAGCTGAGCTTGATGGGCGAGTCCGAGCCGCCCCAGTCGTTGTTCAGCGGGGTGGCCATGCGCAGGTGGATGGTCCGGGTGGCGCCGGCGCCGACGGCCAGGTCGGTGATCTCGCCGGTGAAGTGGAAGCCGTTGCCCTGGCTGAAGGCCAGCTCGACGGGCTTCCAGGTGCCGTCCCCGGCGCGGTACTCGATCGCGATGCGGTCCTTCGAGCGGGCGAAGCCGTTGCTCGCGTCGAGCTTCAGGGTGAACGGCGCCTCGGCGGTGCCGGGGTTGGTGACGGTCTCGGTGAACTCGACCGCCTGGCCGCCGTGGCCGATCGCCGCCGGCGCGTTGACGGTCAGCTCCGGCTTGGCGGCGACCGGGGCGGCGGTGAGGTTGATCAGCTTGTACTGGGGCCCCCGGGCGGCGGGCGCGGCGCCCGGGCCGCTGTCCTGCACGGCCCAGGGGTGGATGTAGTTCTGGCCGACCGGCGCGTCGGCGGTGAAGGCGAGGCGGACGTGCCGGGTGTCGTTGCTGTTGGGGGCGATGGTCTGGTCGGCGGTGAGGTGGTAGGTCACCCGGTCGCGAAGGCTGTCGCTGCCGGGGACACCGGTGATGTTCTCCCAGCTGCCGTCGGCCTTGCGCACCTGGAGCGTGCTGTGCTTGTCGGCCTCCACGACCTTGTCGACGTCGGTGTAGCGGGAGGCGCTGTCGTTCGTGAAGGTGACGTCGAACTCGGCCGGGGCGCCGCCGACGACCATGCTCGTCGGCGCGTCGGCCTGGACCGTGAGGGCCTTGGCCTTGAACTCCTTGGTGCTCTCGGCGAGGACGGTCTTCGAGGCCGGGTCGAGCACGGCGGAGTTGAGCTTGACGGCGGTGTCCCCGTTGCCCCAGTCGTTGTGGGTCGGGGTGGCGATGCGCAGCTGGACGGTCTTGGTGGCGCCGGCGCCGACGGTCACGTCGGTGATCTCGCCGGTGAAGTGGAAGCCGTTGACCATGCTGAAGGCCAGCGCGACGGGCTTCCAGGTGCCGTCCGCGGCACGCTGCTCGATGGTGACGCGGTCCTTCGAGCGGGCGAAGTCGGCGTTCGCGTCGAGCTTCAGGGTGAAGGACGCCTCGGCGGTGCCGGGGTTGGTGATGGTCTCGGTGAACTCGACCGCCTGGCCGCCGTGGCCGATCGAGGCCGGCGGGTTGACCGTCAGCTGCGGCTTGCCGGCCTCGTCCGCACCCTTGGCGGCCTTGGCGGCCGGGGCAGTGGTTGCCGGCGCCGTGGTGGCCGGGGCGGCCGGCGCAGCGGCAGCCGGGGCGGTCGGGGCCGGGGCGGTGGCGGCCGGCGGGACGTCGGCGGCGAACGCGGCGGGGGCGGAGACGACCGCTCCGGTGGCCAGCAGCACGCCGAGGGTGGCGGCGGTCAGGACAGCGGAGCGGGAACGGCGGGTGCGCGTGGTGACAGACATTTCTGAATACCCCCGAGGGTGTTTCCGGCTGCGGACGTCGGTCGGCAGCCGTGGTGCGGATGCGGTGGCCGGACTCGCGGAGTAAGCGCTGTCTCGGCGCCGCTTGCGATCCCCGTCGGCGGGCTTCCCCGCCGCTCACTTACACAGACGTGTGGGGGCCACGGGGGTTGCAGGTGGGTTCCAAACTTTTTCGAGAATCTTTTGCGACCGCTCTGACCTGCGGTTTTCCTTCCGGGAGGGCGGATCAGTCGAGCGAGAGGCCGTCGCCGACGCTGAGCCGCCCGGGTGTGGCCACCTCGGCCAGGGCGTCGAGCCGGCCGTCGTGGGCGTGGACGACGGCCTTGAGGATCTCGGGCGCGTGCGGCAGTCCGGGCTGGGCGGCGGCGGTCATCGCGCAGCGCTCGCTGGCCCGGACGAAGGCGAGCCGGACCCCGGTGCCGCCACGCCCCTCCCGGCCGAACCAGGTGTCCTCGACGAACGGCGGAGTGCCGGGCGGGGTGCGGAGCAGGATGTTGGGGCGGAACCGGCGCTCGTCCACCACGGCGGACGGCGCGGCCTCGCGGACCCAGTCCAGGGTGGCGGTGGTGAGCACGCTGACCGGCAGCTGGTCGAAGTGGGAGACGGCGTCCTCGCGGGCGAGCGCGACGTCCGGGCGCTGGAGGTAGGCGCGCAGGAAAGCGGTGGGGTCGGCGACCGGCCGGCCGAGCGGGTCGAGGAGCTCGGGGCGGTCGAGCCGGTGGCCGAGCCGGGAGGAGAGGCGGAGCAGGCCGTCCATCCGCCGGAAGCGCCGGGTGTTCTTCCCGGAGCCGAGCTTGCCGGCCCCGTCGCGCACGGCGTAGAGACGGTCGCCGGCCAGGCCGCGGTCGTCGACCTCGACGGAGTCGAGCCGCTCGCCGCCGGTGGACTTCACGGGGTAGCGCCAGAGCTGCTCGATCACTCCGATGATCTCTGCCATGGGCTGACAGCGTAGCGGCGCCCGCCGGGGATGGTCTAGACCAAGTGTCGACGGGCCTTCAGCCGGGCGCGCCTTCAAGCCAAGCGCCCCCGCAACCCCCCGGCCCGCAACCCCCCGGCCCGTACGCCCCCAGCCCGCACGCCCTCTCAGCCCAGCCGTGCCACCGCCCGGACCGGCGCGCCGTCGGCCGCCACCAGCCGCAGCGGGAAGAGCGAGACCTCCACCGGCCGTCCGGCCTGCTGGGCGTCCAGCAGCTCCCGCAGGTCGGTCAGGTTCTCCGCGATCACCCCGCCGCCGGGTGCACCGAGCAGCACCCGGTGCGCGGCCAGCGTGGGCTCCGCGGCGCCCGGCTGGTCGTGCTCGTCGGTCAGGTCGGCCAGCAGTGCGGCCACCGCCGGATCGCCCGGACCCGGGTCGGGGGTGGGGTCGACGCTGAGCGCGTCCACCCCCACCGTCCGCACCCCGGCCGCGACGATCGCCTCGGCCGCCTCGGCGGTCAGGCTGGGGTGGGCGAGGTAGGCGTCGGTGCCCCAGTGCCGGGCCCAGCCGGTGGCCAGCAGCAGGACGGTGCCGGCCCCGGCCCGCTCCAGCGCGGGGGCGAGCAGCTCCGGCGTCAGCTCGGCGCGCGGCTCCAGGCCGCGCAGGTCGGCCACGACCGCCGGGCCGGTGAACCGCTCCAGCGGCAGGCCGTCCAGGGTGGGCCAGGTGACGTCCACGTGGTACGGCGCGTCCACATGGGTGCCGGACTGCGAGCCGAGGTGCAGGGCCAGCACGTTCACCCCGGCCGTGGCGGTGGTCAGGGCCGGTTCCAGGACGACGGCCGGGTCGCCGGGGTAGACCGGCATCGCGGTGGTCACCTGGTGGGTGAGGTCGACGAGGGTCGCTGCCATGCCGCCCATCCTCCCAGGGGTGACGCCGGACGGAGCCGCCGCGGGGGCCGTCGTACGGAACCGCTGCCCGCCGTATAGAAAGGGGGGCATGGGAACAGCGAAGCGTCAGCCGTGGGTGGTCGGGGTCTCGGGCGCGTCCGGAACGCCGTACGCCGCCTCCGTGATCCGGGCGCTGCTCGCCGCGGGAGAGGCGGTGGACCTGGTGGTCAGCCGGGCGGCCCGGCTCACGATCCTGGACGAGACCGGCATCTCCTTCCGCGACGCGCACTGGCGCACCGACCTGGCCGCCTGGCTGGGCACCGGCCCCGGTGAGCTCGACGACGTGCGCTACTGGCCGGCCGGGGACTTCGCGGCCGGGCCGTCCAGCGGCTCGTACCCGGCCAAGGGCATGCTGGTCGTGCCCGCCACCACCGGCGCGGTGGCCGGGATCGCGCTCGGGCTGAGCAAGGACCTGCTGCAGCGGGTCGCCAGCGTCACCCTCAAGGAGCGCCGGCCGCTGGTGGTCTGCGTCCGTGAGGCGCCGCTCAACGGGGTCACCCTGAAGCACCTGGTCGAGTTGGACGCGCAGGGCGCCGTCGTACTCCCCGCCTCGCCCGGCTTCTACGCCGGCGGCTCCACCGTCCGCGAACTGGTCGATTTCGTGGCCGGCCGGGTGCTGGACGCCGTCGGCGTACCGCACGCGCTGTACCGGCGCTGGGAGGGCGAGTTGGGCGCGGCCGCGCGCGACGCCGCGCCACCGGAGTGAGGGGGCGTGAGCAAGCGGAAACCGGGAGAGTATGTTCTCTGCGATATCCGGGTTGTTCCGCGCATGGCGCCTTTGAATCCGGATAATGATCTGTGGGTCTGGTGAGGTTCGGAAGGACGCGGACGGTATATGGACACGGTGGACAGACAGCTCATCCAGGCGCTCCGGGAGAACGGCCGTGCGTCCTACGCCGAGCTGGGCCGACTGGTGGGCCTCTCCGGGCCGAGCGTCACGGACCGGATCAACCGGCTGGAGCAGGCCGGGGTCATCACCGGCTACCGGGCGACGGTCAACCCGGCCTCGCTCGGCTTCGGTGTCACGGCCCTGATCGGCCTTCAGCTGACCGACGCGGCCGACCACGAGGACGTCGCGTTCCGGCTGAAGGACCTCAGCGAGGTCGAGGACTGCTGGTTCATCGCCGGTGACGACTCGTACATGCTCAAGGTCCGGGTGGCCGACGTGGCCGGCCTGGAGTCGGTGGTGAAGCGGATCTCGGGCACGAAGGGCGTGGCCCGGACCCGCACCACCGTCGTACTCTCCACGAAGTGGGAGAACCGGGTCAGCGAACTCCCGCTCGCCGAAGGGGAGTGAACGTGATGGCACTGGTCGGACTGGAGGAGCTGCGGGCGGCTCGGCAGCGGATCGCCGGGGTCGCGGTACGGACCCCGCTGGTCCCCGCCCCATGGGCGGATTCCGGGGAGCGCCGGCTCTGGCTCAAGCCGGAGAACCTCCAGCCGACCGGTGCCTTCAAGACCCGCGGCGCCTACAACCGGCTCGCCGCGCTCACCGAGCAGGAGCGGGCCCGCGGTGTGGTCGCCCAGTCCAGCGGCAACCACGCGCAGGCGGTGGCGTACGCGGCCGGGCTGCTCGGCATCAAGGCCGTCATCGTCATGCCGGACACCTCACCGGGGGTGAAGATCGACGCGACCCGCGCGTTCGGCGCCGAGGTGGTCGTCGTCGCGCCGGAGGAGCGGGACACGCTGCCGGTCGAGCTGGCCGAGCGGCACGGCTACGTCTGGGTGCCGCCCTACGACGACCCGTACATCATCGCGGGCCAGGGCACGGTCGGTCTGGAGATCGCCGAGGACGCCCCGGCCGAGCTGGACACCGTGCTGGTGCCGGTCAGCGGCGGCGGCCTGATCTCCGGGACGGCGGCCGCGCTCAAGCTCACCCGTCCGGGCGTCCGGGTGGTCGGCGTCGAGCCCGAGCTGGCCGCCGACGCGCAGGCCAGCCTGCGGGCCGGCGAGCGGATCGGCTGGCCGGTCGCCGACACCTACCGGACCATCGCGGACGGCCTGCGCACGCCGTCCGTCGGCGAGCTGCCCTTCCAGCACCTCACCGCCTACGTGGACGACATCGTGACGGTCTCCGAGGAGGAGATCCGGGCCACGGTGGCGCTGCTGGCCCGGCGCGGCCGGCTGGTCGCGGAGCCCTCCGGCGCGGTGGCGCCGGCCGCGTACTTCCACCGTTCGGCCGAGGCCGGCGGTCAGGTCGTGGCGGCGGTGGTCAGCGGCGGCAACATCGACCCGGCCCTGCTCTCGGAGCTGCTCGCAGTCTGAGCGCGGCATAGGCGTACGCTCGTTCCGGCATTGATTCGAAGTCGGAGGAGGCGGGGCACCGCATGGACGCAGGGCTCAAGCGCGAGCTGGAGGCGAAGGTCTACGCGGGTGAGCGGCTGACCCGTGAGGACGGGATCGCGCTCTACGAGAGCGACGACCTGGCGTGGCTGGGCGGCCTCGCCCACCACGTGCGGACGCAGAAGAACGGCGACGTCGTCCACTTCAACGTCAACCGCCACCTCAACATGACCAACGTGTGCAGCGCGTCCTGCGCGTACTGCTCGTTCCAGCGCAAGCCGGGCGAGAAGGACGCCTACACGATGCGCATCGAGGAGGCCGTCCGCCTGGCCAAGGCCATGGAGGTGGACTCGCTCACCGAGCTGCACATCGTCAACGGGCTGCACCCGACCCTGCCGTGGCGCTACTACCCCCGCTCGCTGCGGGAGCTGAAGGCGGCGCTGCCGAACGTCTCGCTGAAGGCCTTCACCGCCACCGAGATCCACTGGTTCGAGAAGATCAGCGGCCTGTCGGCCGACGAGATCCTGGACGAGCTGATCGACGCCGGCCTGGAGTCGCTGACCGGCGGCGGCGCCGAGATCTTCGACTGGGAGGTCCGCCAGCACATCGTCGACCACGACACCCACTGGGAGGACTGGTCGCGGATCCACCGGCTCGCCCACAGCAAGGGCCTCAAGACGCCGTCGACGATGCTCTACGGCCACATCGAGGAGCCGCGCCACCGGGTCGACCACGTGCTGCGGCTGCGCGAGCTGCAGGACGAGACCGGCGGCTTCCAGGTCTTCATCCCGCTGCGCTACCAGCACGACTTCCACGACTCCAAGGACGGCGTCGTGCGCAACAAGCTGATGGCCCGCACGGAGATGGCCACCGGCGCCGAGGCACTGAAGACCTTCGCGGTCTCCCGGCTGCTCTTCGACAACGTGCCGCACGTCAAGGTCTTCTGGGTGATGCACGGCGTCACCACCGCTCAGCTGGCGCTCAGCCACGGCGCGGACGACATGGACGGCTCGGTGGTCGAGTACAAGATCACCCACGACGCGGACAACTTCGGCACCCCGAACAAGCTCGGCCGCGACGACCTGCTCGGCCTGATCCGGGACGCGGGCTTCCGCCCGGTCGAGCGGAACACCCGTTACGAGGTCATCCGTGAGTACGACGGCCCGGATCTGACGCGTCGGGAGACCCCGCAGGCCATGCGCCTCTGACCGCTCCCACCAGCGCGTTCCACCGCCCCCCGGGCCCGCTCCGCGGCCCGGGGGGCGGTGCGTCTCCACGGGGTCGGCACAGCCTTCACCGCCCCCGCACAGGACCCGGGTTTCCCTACGGGCCGTTGGTTTGGCAGGATCGGCCACATGTCCGGTTCCCATCGCGCCACCACGTACCCGCCGTACGAGCCGATGCACGAGCCGGGATACGAGGTGCCGCAGCCGTCCTACGGGGTGTACGAGCAGGCGCCGTACCCGGCGTACGACGCGTCGGAGCAGTACGGGACCGACGGGAACCAGTCGTACGGCGCGTACCAGGCCTACGAGGGCCGGCAGGGCCGTCAGGGCTACGGCGGCTACGAGAGCCACGACGGCTTCGACGCGGGATCCGACGCAGGCTTCGACGCCTACGACCAGCCGTTCCGGCCGTACCCCGGCCACGAGCAGGGCCTCGCCCACGAGCAGGGCCTCGCCTACGAGCAGGGCCTCGCCTACGACCCGGACTCCGTCTTCGCGCCGGCCCCCGCCCCGGTGCCCGAGCCGTCCACGGCCCCCGCCGTGCCGGACGCCCCGGCCCCGGTCGGCTCCCGGACGGCCGCCCGCGGCCACCGGCGCAAGCCCAAGAAGAAGCGTCACGGCAAGGCCATCACCGCCGGCACCGCGCTGCTGCTCGCGGCCGCCGCCGGCTGGTACACCGTCGGCCAGGACGGCGCCAAGCCCGGCGTCACGGCCGCCGACGGCCCCGGCCCCGAGGGCGTCTCCACCCCGGACCAGCCCGCCCCGCAGGCCGCGGCACCCGCCGCCCAGGCCGCCGCCGACCGGCAGGCCGAGACCCCCGCCGCCGCCCGCAGCGAGGCCCGGCCGGACGCCTCGGTGGCCGCGATACCCGGGCTCGGCGCCGCCTTCACCGCCCGGATACCCGCCGAGACCACCCAGGTGGTGCTGGCCTCCGGTCAGGACAAGAACGGCAACAAGAACACCGTCACCCTCTGGACCCGCACCCCCGAGGGCCGCTGGCTGGCCGGCGAGACCTGGCAGGGCCACAACGGGAACAGCGGCTGGACGACCGATCACAAGGAGGGCGACCTGCGCAGCCCGATCGGTGTCTTCAGCCTCACCGACGCGGGCGGCCGCAAGGCCGACCCGGGGGGCAAGCTCCCGTACGACAAGGACCCGAGCTTCGTGGTCTCCGGGACGGGCTTCTTCGGCGACCAGCTGGAGGGCTCCTTCGACTACGTGATCGCGATCAACTACAACCGCGTCCCCGGGAACTCGCCGCTGGACCCGCGCCGTCCGATGGGTTCGAAGAAGGGCGGCGGGATCTGGATCCACGTCGACCACGACGGCCCCACCCACGGCTGCGTCTCGATACCCGAGGACAAGATGGCCGAGCTGATCCGGACCCTCGACCCGGCCGCCCACCCGGTGATCGTGATGGGCGACGCGGCCTCGCTGGCCGCCTGAGCGACCCGCCCGAGCGACCCGCCGGACGACCGTCGACCACTGCTCGGCGACCGTCGGACCACCGCCGGACGCCCGTCCGAGGCAAGTCGCGCCCGGCCCACGACCCGGGCGCCGCAACGGCTCTTGTGGGCCTCCTACAGCTTCCCGGGCCGGATCCTGTAGCCGGTCGCGCCCCGCTGACCAGCGGGTAACCCGGTTGAGTGGCTTTATGAGCGGTTCGCGCATTGTGGCACTCGGGCACTACCAGCCCCCCAAGGTCCTCACCAACGACGATCTGGCGGTGCTGGTCGACACCGACGACGAGTGGATCCGCAGTCGGGTCGGGATCCGGACCCGCCACATCGCCGAGGGCGAGACGCTGGTCGACCTCGCGACCGAGGCGGCCCAGAAGGCGCTGGCGAACAGCGGCCGCACCGCCGCCGACGTGGACCTCGTCGTGGTCGCCACCTGCACCGCGATCGAGCGCAGCCCCAACACGGCCGCCGCCGTGGCCGCCCGCCTGGGCGTGCGCGCGCCGGCCGCCTACGACATCAACACGGTCTGCTCGGGCTTCTCGTACGCGCTGGCCACCGCCGACCACGCGATCCGGGCCGGCGCGGCCCGCGTCGCGCTGGTGATCGGCGCCGAGCGGATGTCGGACACCATCGACTGGACCGACCGCTCGACCTGCGTGATCTTCGGCGACGGCGCCGGCGCCGCGGTGGTGGAGGCCCAGGAGGAGGGCGCCGAGCCCGGCATCGGCCCGGTGGTCTGGGGCTCGGAGCCCGAGCGGGGCGACGCCGTGGTGATCACCGGCTGGGACCCGGTCATCAGCCAGCAGGGCCAGTCGGTCTTCCGCTGGGCGACCACCCAGATCGCCCCGCTGGCCCGGCAGGCCTGCGAGAAGGCCGGGATCGACCCCGCCGAGCTCAAGGGCTTCGTGCCGCACCAGGCCAATCTGCGGATCATCGACGCCATCGCGTCCAGGCTGGGCGTCACCGACGCGGTGGTGGCCCGGGACGTCGTGGACTCCGGCAACACCTCGGCCGCGTCGATCCCGCTGGCGTTCTCCAAGCTGGTCGAGCGCGGCGAGCTGTCGCCCGGCGACCCGGTGCTGCTGTTCGGCTTCGGCGGCGGCCTGGCGTACGCCGGCCAGGTCGTCCGCTGCCCCTGAGAGCCGCTGGAGCCCCCACAGGGCTTCCGGTGCCCCTTCGCGCCCCTTCGGGGCCGCGGTGGGGCCCCACAGGGCCGGGAAAGCGGCCGCACGCCTCGAAACACGAACATGCCGGTGGGCGGGCACCCCGTGAAGGGTGCCCGCCCACCGGCATGTCGGGCGCGCTGCGGACCGCCGGCGGACCTCCCCCGAGGACACGGCCGCCGTCCGTCGTTCCCCGGACAGGAGGCCGGGGCTGCGCGCGGAGCGGATGGGTGGGTAGGCGGATAGGTCTACTTGGGCGGCTTCTTGCCGGTGACGCCCAGGTACACCAGGGGAGCGAGGTTGGGCTTGAGGTCCTTGACCTTGACGCCCCAGGAGGTGAAGGCCTTCTGGTGCTCGGCCGCCGAGGCGAGCAGCGAGACCAGAGACCCGGCGACGGCGGCCGCGTCGAGTGACTTGTCGGCCTGTCCCTTCGCCTGGAGTTCCTTGACGGCATCCGTGAGCGGCTTGGCGACCGCGTTGAGGACCGTCATGCGGATCTTGAAGAACCGCTTGTCCCCTTCGGCGGCACCGAGCGTGACCACTCGGAGAATGGCGTCGTTCTTGCGCCAGAAGGCGAGGAATCCGTCGACCAGTTCTTCCGAAGTGGCCGTGCCGGACTTCCCTGCCCAGGACTTTCCGGCCACCAGCTCTTTGAGGGTGTCGGCGTCCTTGGCCATTTCCTCGGCGATTTCGAGGACAGCGCCCTCGACATCCGGGAAGTACTGGTAGAAGGTCGCGGGGGAGGTACCCGCCATACGGGCGACGTCGATGACCTTGACGTCCCGATAGGGCGACGTGCTGAGCATCTCGCGGAGGCAGTCGAGCAGCTTCTGCCGCGTCTCCTGTCCGCGTCGCCCGGCGACGCGACCGTCGACGGTGCGAACTTGTCCTGTCATGCCGTCAGCTTACCGCGGCACGATCTTGGCGCGATTCGGTGATGTGACAATTACTCCGCCCGGGGGTTCGTCCAGGGGGCTCGAAGCAGTTCGGACGGATATTCACACGGATCCGGCAGCCCGGTATGAAGCCCCCCCGTGTGCTTTTGACCCCACAGCGTGACGGACCCTTCGCTGAGGGGCGGTCCGGTGACAGGGTGTGACGATTTCGCGGGTCGATCCGCCCGTGGCGCGTGAGAGTGCCGGAGCCGCCGGGCGCAAGCCGCCGACGGAGCGGACGTCAGAATCCGGCCGTTCTGCCGCCACTGGCCGGACGGTGACCAGGCTGTGCAGGGCTCTGGGCGGGGGAGGTTGGAGATGGGCCCGGCGGCATTGGAGAATCAGGGTCCGGCACCACGCGGCGGGTGCGGAAACGGGGAGGTGGCAGCGGAGTGGACCAGCTGACGGCGCACGATCCGAGGCGGATCGGGCCCTTCGAGGTGCTGGGGCGACTCGGCGCGGGTGGGATGGGGCTGGTCTACCTGGCGCGGTCGCCCGCCGGTCGGCGGGTGGCCATCAAGACCGTCCGGGGGGAGCTGGCGGAGGACGAGCTGTTCCGGGTCCGTTTCGCCCGGGAGATCGCGGCCGCCAAGACGGTCGGCGGCTTCTACACCGCGGCGGTGGTCGACGCCGACGCCGACGCGCGGGTGCCCTGGCTGGCCACCGCGTACGTCCCGGCGCCGTCCCTGGAGGACCTGGTCGGCGAGTGCGGGCCGCTGCCGGTGGACGCGGTGCGCTGGCTGGTCGCCGGCATCGCGGAGGCGCTGCAGTCGATCCACGCGGCCGGACTCGTCCACCGCGACCTCAAGCCCTCGAACGTGCTCGTGGTCGAGGACGGCCCGCGGGTGATCGACTTCGGCATCGCGGCCGGCGTCTCCAGCACCCGGCTCACCATGACCAACGTCGCGGTCGGCACCCCGGCGTACATGTCGCCCGAGCAGGCCCGGGACAGCCGCGGCGTGACCGGCGCCAGCGACGTCTTCTCGCTCGGCTCGCTGCTGGTCTTCTGCGCCACCGGCCACCCGCCCTACCGCGGCGCCAACCCGGTCGAGACGGTGTTCCAGCTGCTGCGCGAGCAGCCCGACCTCTCCGGCCTGCCGGCCGAGCTGGTGGACCTCGTCCGCGCCTGCATGCGGCCGTCCCCCGAGCACCGGCCGACCCCGGCGCAGATCCAGGCCGAGCTGGCCCCGCACCTCTTCTCCCGGGACGACGCCTCCGGCGAGGCGGGCGACTGGCTGCCGGTCAATGCGCTGGAGCTGATCGAGCGCAAGCGCGGCCGCCGCCAGACCCCGGTCGCCCCGCCGACCCCGCCCGTGCCGGTGCAGCCCCAGCCGGTGCAGCCCCAGCCGGTTCCGCCCCGCCCGGAGCAGCAGCTGTCGCAGCCCGCGCCGCCGCGCGTCCCGGTCCAGGAGGACCCGCGGACCAGGCACCCCGTCGGCCGGCACGCCCCGCCCGGGACCGGGCCGGTGCACGCCGCGCCGGCCCTGCCGGGGCCGGAGACCGAGGCCGCCACCGAGAAGATCGCCGCGCCCCGCAGCCACCGGGCCCCGGTCGCCGGGGGGAGCGCGGCCGAGGTCAAGCTGCCGGGCGCCTCCGTACGGATAGGCCCGGGGCCGCGGGCCGAGCAGGCCGGGCCGGGGGCCGCGCCCGCCGAGACCGACTGGGTCCGCCGGGCCACCCCGCCACCGGTGCGGGCCGCCCGCTGGCGCCCGTGGCGGTTCCGGATGTCGAACGACGTCTGGGGCACCCCCGTCGTCGCCGACGGCACGCTGTTCGTCTCCAGCTTCGAGGTGCACGCCCTCGACATCGCCTCCGGCCAGCGCCGCTACAAGACCCGGGACGTCGCCTGGGCGCTCGCGGTGGACGCCGGCCGGGTGCACGCCGCCGACGGCCCGCACCTGTACACGGTGGACGTCGCGGACGGCACCGAGCGCTGGCGCCACTCGCTGGACGGCTGGGTCTACACGCTGGACGCGGCCGACGGCGTGCTCTGCTGCGGCGTCCGGGGCGGCGGGGTGCAGCTGCGCTCGGCGGCGAACGGCGCGGAGCTCTGGCGCGCCGACGACGCCCAGCAGGACTACGAGAACCCGCAGTCCGGCCCGGCCCTGGTGGGCGGCGCCGCGTACTACTACGGCGGGGGGCGGCTGCGCTGCGTGGACCCGCGGGGCGGCGGCCTGCGCTGGTCCTTCCCGGTGGGCGAGGACGTGCCGTCCCGCCCGGTCGAGCGGGCCGGGGTGCTGTACGTGACGGCCGGCACCCGGGTGTACGCGCTGGACGCGGCGAGCGGCACCGAGCGCTGGCGCTTCGACGCCCCGGTGGTGCTCTTCACCCCGCCCGCCCTGGACGCGGACGCGGTGTACGTCGCCGACTACCTCGGCACGGTGTACGCGCTCGACGCGGCCACCGGCCGGGACCGCTGGCGCGGCGTCACCGGCAACCGGCAGGGCGCCGAGCCGGTGGTGGTCGGCGACGGCATGGTGCTGGTCGGCAGCGGCGAGGTGCTGTACGCCTTCGAGGCGGCCGGCGGCCGGGAGCGGTGGCGGTACACCGTGCGGGGCGAGATCGTCGGCTCGCCGGCGGTGGCCGACGGCCTGGTGCACCTGGGCAGCCGGGACCACTCGCTGCACACCCTGGACCTGGCGACCGGTCAGCTGCGCTGGGAGCTCGGCACCAAGGGCGAGCTGACCGGCTCGCCGGTGGCCGTCGGCGGGAAGGTCTTCGTCGGCAGCAAGGACCGCTGCGTCTACGCGCTCGACGCCTTCTACGGCACGGCGGTGCCCTCGCACTGACCGCACCGGCTCGGGGCGGTGGGTGAGCCCCCGCCCCGGCCCGGAGGCGAGTGGGTGAGTAACCGAGAGGGGCGGGAGCCGTCGTGCGGCTCCCGCCCCTCTCGGTGTGGCCCATCGCCCCCGGGCTACTTCTTCCGGGCCTCGGGGTGGCGGCTGCACCAGCCCTCCCACGCCGAGGCCACCATCTCCTCGACGCCGTAGCGGGCGGTCCAGTCCAGCTCGCGGCGGATCAGGTCGGCGGAGGCGACCACCCGGGCCGGGTCGCCGGGGCGGCGCGGGGTGACCTCGCCGGTGGCGTCGTAGCCGGTGACCTTGCCGATCACGTCCAGCATCTCCTTGACGCTGACGCCCTCGCCGCGGCCGATGTTGAGGACCAGCGAGGTCTCGCCGGCCGGGTCGGACGCGAGCCGCTTCGCGGCCGCCACGTGGGCGGAGGCGATGTCGGAGACGTGGATGAAGTCGCGCACGCAGGTGCCGTCGGGCGTCGGGTAGTCGGCGCCGAAGATGCGCGGGGCCTGACCGGCGGTGAGCCGCTCGAAGACCATCGGGATCAGGTTGAAGACCCCGGCGTCGGAGAGCTCCGGAGAGGCGGCGCCGGCCACGTTGAAGTAGCGCAGCGCCACGGTGGAGATGCCGTAGGCCTGGCCGGCGGCGGCGACCAGCCACTCGCCGGCGAGCTTGGTCTCGCCGTACGGGCTCATCGGCGCGCACGGGGTGGACTCGGTGACCAGGTCGACGTCCGGCATGCCGTAGACGGCGGCGGAGGAGGAGAAGAGGAAGCGCTTGACGCCGCCCTCGGCCGCGGCCTCCAGCACGGTCTGGAGGCCGGTGACGTTCTCGCGGTAGTAGAAGAAGGGCTTCTCGACCGACTCGCCGACCTGCTTCTTCGCCGCGAAGTGCAGGATGCCCTTCACCGCGTGCTCGCGGATGGCCGCGTCGAGGACGGCGCGGTCCAGGGTCGAGCCCTCGATCAGGGCGACCCCCTCCGGCAGCCGGGTGCGGTCGCCGGTGCTGAAGTCGTCGAGGACGGCGACGCGCTCGCCGGCCTCGATGAGCTGCTGTACCACGTGCCCGCCGATGTATCCGGCGCCGCCGGTGATCAACCAAGTCATGGCCGCATCTTACGGGCCCCTGTGGTCGCGAAGGTGGCCGGGCGAGTCGGTGCGCGGCATTCGGACATTTCGGTGAAATGCTGACAAAGATCTCTGTGCAGGGACTCGGAGGGAGCCAAGGTGAACCGTAAGAAGGAGCCCACCCGCCCGATCCCGGCCGGGCCGCGGCCGACCGGCCCCAAGGCCTTCGGCGTGAGCACGGCCGTCCTGGCGGCCGCCGCCGTGCTCACCGCGCCGGTCGTGGCGGGCTGCAGCAGCGGCTCGTCGTCCGCGTCGTCCCCGGCCGCCGCCACCACGGGCGCCACCGCCACCGCGCCCGCCCAGCCGACCGGCCCCGCCAACCAGCTGGAGGAGGTCTACCGGAAGGTGATCACCGACGTGCTGCCCTCGGTGGTGCAGATCACCACCGGCAGCGGGCTCGGTTCCGGGATCGTCTACAACGACAAGGGCGACATCGTCACCAACGCCCACGTGGTCGGCAACGCGACCAACTTCACGGTCACGCTGGCCAACAGCACCAAGCCGCTGGACGCCACCCTGGTCGCCGGCTACCCGGACTCCGACCTCGCGGTGATCAGGCTGACCAACCCGCCGAGCGGTCTCAAGCCGGCCGCGTTCGCCGACTCCGGCAAGGTCCAGCTCGGGCAGATCACGCTGGCCATGGGCAGTCCGCTGGGGCTCT
This sequence comes from Kitasatospora sp. NPDC090091, assembly GCF_044747365.1. Classification (NCBI taxonomy): domain Bacteria; kingdom Bacillati; phylum Actinomycetota; class Actinomycetes; order Kitasatosporales; family Streptomycetaceae; genus Kitasatospora; species Kitasatospora sp. NPDC090091. Next base: position 63,271 of record NZ_JBIVDY010000009.1, on the reverse strand, counting down.
CCAGCAGTGTCACGGACGGGATCGTCTCGGCCACCGGCCGGACCGTCTCCGAGCCCGACACCCCCGGATCGCCGGGCGCCACCATCGGCAACATGGTGCAGACCTCGGCCGCGATCAACCCCGGCAACAGCGGCGGCGCGCTGGTCAACCTGAACGGGCAGGTGATCGGGATCAACACGCTGGCCGCCACCGAGCCCGAGAGCAACGGGACCGCCGCCGCTCCCGGGATCGGCTTCGCCATCCCGGCGTCCACCGTCACCCGCATCGCCGATCAGCTGATCAAGGACGGCAAGGTCACCAACTCCGGGCGGGCCGCGCTCGGCATCACCGCCCGGACCTTCTTCGACCAGGAGTTCCGCCCGGCGGGCGCGGTCATCGTGGCGGTCTCCGCGGGCGGCGCGGCCGAGGCGGCGGGCCTCCAGGTCGGCGACGTGATCACCAAGGTCGGCGACACCCCGGTCGACTCGCTGAACGCGCTCACCACCGCGCTGGCCTCGCTCTCCCCAGGCGACAAGACCACCGTCACCTACACCCGGGACGGTCAGTCCAGGACCGCCGAGGTCACCCTCGGCACCCTGGCGACCCCCTAGACCCCGCCGGAGGCCGCCCGCCCGCCGCGCAAGGGTCCGCGGGCGGCTCCGGACGGGTCGCGGCCGGGATCCCGCCCACTGCCTCGGCGGGATCCCGGCCGCTTCGGCCGTCGGAGGCCCGTCCCCGGGCCGGTGTCCTGCTCCCCGGGCCGGTGTCCTCGTCCCGGCCGGTGTCGTCGCCCCCGGGGTCAGCGGCGGGCCGCCCGGGTGCGCCAGGGGAGCTCGACGGTCACCGTGGTCGGGCCGCCGTGCGGGCTCTCCACCAGGAAGACCCCGTCCACGGCCCGGATCCGCTCGGCCAGCCCGCCCAGGCCGCTGCCCGGGTACGGGGCCGCGCCGCCCTTGCCGTCGTCCTGGACCAGCAGCATCAGCTGCTCGCCGGCCCGCCAGACGTCCACGGTGGCGGACTTGGCGCCGGAGTGCTTGGAGATGTTGGTCAGCAGCTCGCTCACGGTGAAGTAGGCGATGCCCTCGACCGCGGAGTCCGGGCGCTCCACCGCGCCGTTCCCGTCCTTCAGCTCGACGTGCACCTTGACTCCACCCGGCACGGTGCAGCGGGCGGCCACCGAGGAGAGCGCCGCGTCCAGGCCGCGGTCGGTGAGTACGGCCGGGTGGATGCCGCGGGCCAGGTCGCGCAGCTCCTGGAGGGCCAGCTTCACCTCGCCGTGCGCGTTGTCGACCATCCGCGCGGCGGCCTGCACGTCCTCCGGCGTCTCGGTCTCCCGCAGCCGCTCCTTGGCCATGCCGAGGTCCATCGCCAGCGCCACCAGCCGGGCCTGGGCGCCGTCGTGCAGGTCCCGCTCGATCCGGCGCAGGTCGGCGGCGGCGGTGTCGACCACCGTGCCGCGGTCGTCCTCCAGCTCGCGCACCCGCTCGGAGAGCGCCCCGGGGAAGAGCAGGATCTCCACCAGCATCCGGTCGACCGCCGACTCGAAGCGGATCACCCAGGGCAGCGCCGGCCAGCCGACGATCACGCAGACCAGCGTCAGGGCGAAGCTCAGCACGCCCCAGGGCAGCAGGAGCACGCAGTAGAGGGCCGAGCGCCAGCTCAGCGCGTCCGTCAGGTGGGCGATCGCGTAGCCGGTGGCCCCCGGACGGGTCCGGCGCACCGGCGGTGGCTCGCTCACCCCGGAACCGTGCACCGACCGGGCCCGGCGGCGGGCGACGCCGCCGAGCGCCCGGCACCCGGCCAGCCCGGCGGCGAGCAACGGCAGCCCGACCACGGTGACCGACAGCGCCAGGCCGATCGAGAGCAGCGCGACGGCGAAGACGAACCCCGCGATGCCGATCGGCAGGTTGAGCATCAGCTGCCCGGCCTGCCGCCACATCCGCGCGCCGTACAGCGGGGTGCGCTCCGTGCGTGCGCCCTGCTCGTCGCTGGCGTCCGCGGTGCCGCGGTGCTCTGGCTTCATCTGGATCTACCGTCCCTCTCGGTCGAGCTGGTGATCCAAGCTTCCCGGGTCGGCGGCGGTGGGGGCCATGGGGGTGCTCCGTCTTCCCGGGCGGGGGTTATCCCCACCCCCGCGTCCGTCCCGGTGCCCACCCCGCATCCGTCCCGGTGCCCGCTCCTCGTCGGCCGGGCGTCCTCCGGCTGTCCACGGGTTGTCTTGCGGATCGGGCAGGGTGCGGTGGTCCACGGCCGTGCACTTAGACTCACGCATTGGCGATGGTTATGACCGTGTAAAGAAATGTCGTAGAACTGCCCCGAGGGGCGGTTTCCACGGCCGATGTGGAGGCGAGTGGCATGGAGGGGCAGCAGGCGGCTGCCGTCGCTGCCGACCCGGCGGTCGGCAGCGGCTACTTCGACGCGTACGCCGCGATGGGTCTGCTCGCGGTGGTCGGCGTGCTGTTCGTCGCCGTGGCGTTCACCGCGAACCGGCTGCTGAGGCCGGTGGTGTACTCGCCGGAGAAGCTCCTCGCCTACGAGTGCGGCGTGGACCCGGTCGGGGGGGACTGGGCGCACACCCAGATCCGGTACTACGTCTACGCCTTCCTGTACGTGATCTTCGCAGTCGACGCGATCTACCTGTTCCCGTGGGCGACCGTCTTCGCCGCCCCCGGGTACGGCGCCGGGACGCTGGTCGAGATGTTCGTCTTCATCGGCTTCCTCGCGGTCGGGCTGCTCTACGCCTGGAAGAAGGGCGTTCTGGAATGGACGTGACCCACAACCACTCGCACGGCGCCGCAGGCCCCGTCCCGCTCGGCCTGCCCGACCCGTCCCGCCCCGGCGCGGCCGTCGAGCGCCGCGGCATCGGCCCGCTGGCCCGGCTCGCGCCGGACCCGGTCAAGGTCGTCCTCAACTGGGGGCGCCGCTACAGCCTCTGGTGCTTCAACTTCGGCCTGGCCTGCTGCGCGATCGAGTTCATCGCCGCGTCCATGGCCAAGCACGACTTCATCCGGATGGGTGTCATCCCGTTCGCGCCCGGCCCCCGCCAGGCCGATCTGATGATCGTCTCGGGGACCGTCACCGACAAGATGGCCCCGGCCGTGAAGCGCCTGTACGAGCAGATGCCCGAGCCGAAGTACGTCATCTCCTTCGGCGCCTGCTCCAACTCCGGAGGCCCGTACTGGGACTCCTACTCGGTCACCAAGGGCGTGGACCAGATCATCCCGGTCGACGTCTACGTGCCGGGCTGCCCGCCGCGGCCGGAGGCGCTGCTCCAGGGCATCCTCAAGCTCCAGGAGAAGATCGCCGCCGAGTCCCTGCCGGGCCGGTACACCGCGCCCGCCGCCGCACTGCGCCGTCCGCTGGTGGCCGGGCCGGACACCGCTTCGGAAGGAGGAGGCGCATGAGCACCGCAGAGGAGTACGCGGCGTCGGTCGGCGAGTGGGCCACCGGCGCCGAGGCGTACGGGCTGATCACCGTCGACGTGCCCGCCGAGCACTGGATCGAGGCCCTCACCGCGGCCCGCGACGTCCTCGGGCTCTCCTTCTTCGACTGGCTGAGCGCCGTGGACGAGCTCGCCGAGGGCTTCTCGGTGGTCGCCCACCTCGCCTCCGCCGACGCGCCGGGCGTGCGCCACCTCGCGGTGCGCACCCGCGTGCCGCGCGACAGGGCCGCGCTGCCGACGGCCGTCCCGGTGTACGCGGGGGCCGGCTGGCACGAGCGCGAGACGCACGAGATGTTCGGCATCGACTTCCCCGGGCACCCCTACCTGGCCACCCTGCTACTGCCGGACGGCTTCGAGGGGTACCCGCTGCGCAAGGAGTTCGTGCTCGCGGCCCGGGTCGCCAAGGCCTGGCCGGGCGCCAAGGAGCCGGGCGAGTCCGACGGCGACGGGCCGGCGCGGCGCAAGATGCAGCCGGCCGGCGTGCCGGACCCGAACGAGTGGGGGCCGCTCAAGGGCACCCTGCCTCCGGTCGCCGAGCGGCCCGCGCGCGGTGCGCGGGCGGCGGGCGCGGCCCGGGTGCCGCGGGCCGGCGCCGGTGCTGCCGGTGCTGCTGCGGGTGCCGCTGCCGGTGCCGGGGCGGCCGAGGGTGCTGCCGCGGTGCGGGTGGACCGGCCGCGGCGGACCAGGTCGGTCTCCGAGGGCTCCGCGAGCCAGGCCGCCGAGGCGGTCGGGGGCACGGCCACCGAGGGCGCTGCCGAGGGCGTGGCCGTCGAGGCGACAGCCGTCGAGGGCACGCCGGGCGTGGGTGCGGCGGAGACCGCCGCACCGCCGGTGCGGGCCGACCGGCCCCGCCGGACCAGGACGGCCTCGGACGGCTCGGCGAGCCGGACGGCGGGTGCCGAGGCCGACTCCGGCGCCGCCGGGGCGAAGCCCGAGCGCCCGGCGCCGGCCCGGCCGCAGTCCGCGGACGCGCCGTGGCACAACCCCGTGCCCGCGCACGACGAGCCCGGGGCGGCGACCGGGGCGAAGCCGGAAGCGGCGGCCGGGGCGGAACCCGGGGCGGCGACCGGAGCGGAGCCCGAAGGGGCGCCCGGGCCGAAGCCCGCGCCCAAGGCGGAGCCCACGGCGGACGGGACGACCGACGGGACGACCGACGAGACGCCGGCCGATCAGGCCGGCCAGGACGGAGACAGCACGTGAACCTGCTCGACACGTTGCTGCGCTGCGCCGCCACGCTCGTCGTCTTCCTCACCTTCCCCCTGATCATCGGCCAGACCGAGCACAAGGTGATGGCGCACATGCAGGGCCGGCTCGGCCCGATGTACGCCGGCGGCTTCCACGGCTGGGCCCAGCTGGTCGCGGACGGGGTGAAGTTCGCGCAGAAGGAGGACATCGTCCCGGACGGCGCGGACCGCCGGATCTTCCAGGTCGCCCCGGCCGTCTCGCTGCTGCCGTACCTGTTCGTCCTGCTGGCGATCCCGGTCGGCCCGGACGGCTTCGTCGGCCAGGCGGTCGACGCCGGCCTGTTCTTCGTGCTGGCCGTGATGGGCATCGGCGTGATCGGCAAGCTGATGGCCGGCTGGGCCTCGGCGAACAAGTTCTCGCTGCTCGGCGGTCTGCGCACGGCCGCGCAGCTGATGTCCTACGAGCTGCCGATGGTGCTCGCCGCCGCCTCCGTGGCGATGGCCGCGGGCACTCTCTCGCTGCCCGGGATCATGGACGCCTGGGAGTGGTACTGGCTCCCGTGGCAGCTCATCGGCGCGTTCGTCTTCTTCACCGCCGGCCTGGCCGAGCTGCAGCGCCCGCCGTTCGACATGCCGGTGGCCGACTCCGAGATCATCTTCGGCGCGTACACCGAGTACACCGGCCTGCGCTTCGCGTTCTTCCTGCTCTCCGAGTACGTGGGCATCCTGGTGGTGTCCGGGCTGACCGCGGTGCTGTTCCTGGGCGGCTGGCACGGCCCGCTGCCGGACCAGCTCGGCTGGCTCTGGACCATCCTGAAGACCTTCGCGCTGGCCTTCGTCGTCATCTGGCTGCGGGTCACCTATCCGCGTCTTCGCGAGGACCAGCTGATGAAGTTCGCCTGGACCGTGCTGATCCCGCTCGCCCTCGTCCAGCTCGCCCTCACCGGCGTCATCAAGGTGGCGATCTCATGACCTTCCCCGGCTCCGGCCTGGCCAAGGGCCTGGCCGTCACCCTGCGGACGATGACGAAGAAGAGCGTCACCGCGCAGTACCCCGACGTGCAGCCGGTGCTGCCGCCGCGCTCGCGCGGCGTCATCGCGCTGCTGGAGGAGAACTGCACGGTCTGCATGCTCTGCGCCCGTGAGTGCCCGGACTGGTGCATCTACATCGACTCCCACAAGGAGACGCTGCCGGCCGCCGACCCGAACGCCCGCGCCCGCACCCGCAACGTGCTGGACCGGTTCGCCATCGACTTCTCGCTCTGCATGTACTGCGGGATCTGCATCGAGGTGTGCCCGTTCGACGCGCTGTTCTGGTCGCCGGAGTTCGAGTACGCCGAGACGGACATCCTGGAGCTGACCCACGAGCGGGAGAAGCTCCGCGAGTGGATGTGGACGGTGCCGGCGCCGCCGGCGCTGGACCCGGGGGCCGAGGAGCCCAAGGAGATCGCCATCGCGCGCAAGGCGGCGGACAAGCTGGCGGCGGCCGCCGCTGCCGCCGCGTCGGAGGAGCCGGACGGGAAGGAGGACGCCGAGTGAGTGCCGCCCTGATCGCTGCGACCGGGTCGCTGGACCCGGCCGCCCGTTCGTTCCTCTCCCCGACCGGGGTCGAGATCGTCTTCCTGCTGGTCGGCATCGCGGTGCTCGGCTCGGCCGTGGTCGCCGTCACCACCAAGCAGCTGGTGCACGCCGCGCTCTGGCTGGTCGCCGCGCTCGGCGGGCTGGCGGTGGAGTTCCTGCTGCTCACCGCCGAATTCATCGCCTGGGTGCAGGTGCTGATCTACCTCGGCTCGGTGGTCGTGCTGGTGCTGTTCGGGCTGATGCTGACCAAGGCACCGATCGGGCGCTCGCCGGACGCCGACTCGAAGAACCGCTGGGTCGCCCTGGTGGTCGCGCTGGCCTCGGCCGGCACGCTGGTGACCCTGGTCGTGGACGCCTTCCGGAAGTCCTGGATCGACCTCGGCGCCGGCGGCGGCTCGGCCGCGGTGACCGGGGCCAGCCTGTTCCGGACCTGGGTGCTGCCGTTCGAGGCGCTCTCGGTGCTGCTGCTGGCGGCGCTGATCGGCGCGATCGTGCTGTCGCGCGGGGCCAAGCGGCGGGTGCCGCCGCCCCGGGCGGGCCGGATCAGGGCCGGCCGGCCGGTGGGCGGCAACGGCACGGTCGCCGCCACCGCGCCGCGGGCCGCTGCGGAGCCCCCGACCGGCGCCGCCGCCGAGCCGACCGGCGCCGCCGCCGAGCCGACCGGCGCCGCCGCCGAGCCGACCGCCGCTGCCGCCGAGCCGACCGCCGCTGCCGCCGCGTCCGGGACCACCCCGGCGGAGGAGAGCTGATGCACCTCGCCTACCCCGCCGTGCTCGCCGTGCTGCTGTTCAGCGTCGGCGTCTACGGCGTGCTCGCCCGGCGGAACGTCATCCTGGTGCTGATGTCCGTCGAGCTGATGCTCAACGCCGTCAACCTGAACCTCGTCGCCTTCGACGTCTGGCTGCGGGACTCCCTGCACGCCGGCCAGGCGCTCACCCTGTTCACCATCACCATCGCCGCCGCCGAGATCGGTCTCGGGCTCGCCATCGTCCTGCTGCTGTTCCGGGCCCGGGGCACCGCGGACGTCGACCGGGCCACCGAGCTCGGCGACCCGGCCGAGACCGCCGAGGAGGCGCCGACCGGAGCCGAGGCGCTGAAGGGCCAGGCCGCCGCATGAACCTCGCCCTGCCCGCCCTCGTCCCCGCGCTGCCCGCGCTCGGTGCCGCCGCCACCCTGGCCACCGGCAAGAAGGTGCCCGGGCTGGCCAAGCCGCTGGCGATCGTCCCGGTCGCCGCCTCGGCCGTGCTCGCCCTGGTGGTCGCGCTCCAGCTCGGCACCGGCCAGGTCCTGGACGCCGCCACCCGGCTCACCCCGACCGGCGGCCCCGAGATCTCGCTGGGCTTCTACCTGGACGGCTACAGCTCGCTGATCTCCGTCCTGGTCGGCCTGGTCGCCACCTGCGTGCAGGTCTACTCGACCGCCTACCTCAAGGGCGACCCGCGCTACCCCTCGTACGCGGCGCTGGTCTCGCTCTTCACCGCGGCGATGTTCCTGGTCGTCTACTCGGGCGACCTGATCGTGCTGCTGGTCGGCTGGGAGGTCATGGGCATCTGCTCGTACTTCCTGATCGGCCACCACTGGGAGACCGCCGACGCCCGCTCGGCCTCGCTGAAGGCCTTCCTGGTCACCAAGCTCGGCGACGTGCCGTTCCTGTTCGGCATCTTCCTGCTCGGCGCCGACGCCGGCAGCTTCCGGATCCCGGACGTGCTGGCCGCCGCCACCGACGGCCGGCTCGGCCACCCGACGCTGACCGCGCTGCTGCTGCTCGCCGGGGTCGCCGGCAAGAGCGCGCAGTTCCCGCTGCACACCTGGCTCCCGGACGCGATGGCCGGTCCGACGCCGGTCTCCGCGCTGATCCACGCCGCCACCATGGTCGCGGCCGGCATCTACCTGGTGGCCCGGCTGCTGCCGGTCTTCCTGCTCTCCGGGGCGGCGCTGGTCGTGCTGGCGGTCATGGCCGCCGTGACGATGATCGGCTCGGCGCTCTGCGCACTCGCCCAGGACGACCTGAAGCGGGTGCTCGCCTACTCGACCGTCGGCCAGCTCGGCTACATGGCCGGCGCGCTGGCCAGCGGTGACCGCGAGGCATCCGTCTTCCACCTGGTCACCCACGGCGTCTTCAAGGCGCTGCTGTTCCTCGCCGCCGGTGTGGTGATCCACGCCGCGCACACCAACTCGATCTCCGCGATGTCCCGGGTGCCGGGGCTGCGCAAGCGCGTCCCGGACGCCTACTGGACGATGGGCATCGCGCTGGCCGCCCTGATCGGGCTCCCGCCGTTCTCCGGCTTCTTCAGCAAGGAGGCGGTGCTGACCGCCGCCGAGCACGCCGCCGACGGCGACGCGCTGACCAACGGGCTCGGCCCGGCCTCGGCCGTCCCCGAGGCGGCCGGCTGGATCGTGCTGGTCTCGGCCGCGCTCACCGCGCTGCTCACCGCGGCCTACGCGGCCCGGATGTTCCTGGTCACCTTCCACACCCCGGCGGCGGCCGTCGCCGCCGTCGCGGCCGCCCCTGCGGCGGGACGGCCGGACCACGAGGCCGACGCGCCGTACTCGCCCGAGGTGGACGAGGCCGACCCGGCCACCGCGGAGCCGCCCGCGATGCGCTGGCCGCTCTGGGTGCTGGCCCTCCCCACCATGGGCCTCGGGGTGCTCGGCCTGCGCTCCGAGTGGCTGCCCGCACTGCTGGACGGCGGTTCGCTGCGCCCGTCGCCCGTCACCGCCGTGATCGGCACCGGCCTCGCCGTGATCGGCGCGCTGCTGGCGTACGGGGCCTGGCGCGCCGCCACCGCTCGGGTCGCGGCCGGCCGCCCCGAGCCGGCCGACGCGGGCCGGGTGCCCGAGCAGGCCGGAGCCCCGGCCGCCGAGATGATCATCGGCGACCCCGGGCGCGCCCTGCTCGGCCCGCTGTTCGGCCCGGCCCGGCACGGTTTCGGCGTCGACCGGCTCTACAGCGCGCTGTTCGTCCGCCCGGTGGCCGCCGCCGCGCAGCTGGTCCGCTTCCTCGACCGCGAGGTCGTCGAGACGTACGTGCGCGGCAGCGGGCTCGGCGCCAACCTGCTCGGCCGGGCCGTCCGGCTCGCGCAGACCGGCAACGCGCAGACCTACCTCAGCGCGCTGCTCGCCGGCGTCGTCCTGCTGGCCGTCCTGGTGGCGGTGTAGCCGGATGCCCTACCCCGCCCCGCCGGTCCCCCCGATGTCCACCGCCGTCCGCACCGCCCGTAGGAGCCCCCGATGAACGCAGTCCTCATCGCCCTCCTGCTGCTGCCGCTGGCCGGCGCCGCGCTGACCCTGGCGCCGGTGTTCGGCGCCGACGCGGCCGCCGCCGACCGGCGCGCGCTCCGGCTGAACAGCGTCGTCACCGGTGCCGTGCTCGTGCTGACCGTCGTGCTGGCGGCCGGCTTCGACCACGACGAGCCCGCCCGGATGCAGGCCACCACGGACGTGTCCTGGATCCCGGCCATCGGCGTCCGGTTCCACCTCGGTGTGGACGGCGTCTCGCTGCCGCTGATCGTGCTGACCTCGCTGCTCACCTTCCTCTGCGCGCTGTACTCGGAGAAGCGGCTGCCCTCGGGCGACGCCGCGGGCGCAGCCCCCGGCGCGGGCCGTCCGTCGGCGCAGTCCTTCGTCGGGCTGTTCCTCCTCCTCGAAGTGGGCATGCTCGCCACCTTCGCGGTGCTGGACCTCCTGCTCTTCTTCCTGGCCTTCGAGATCGTGCTGATCCCGATGTACTTCCTGATCGCCCGCTGGGGGAGCGGGGCGAAGGTGCCGGCCGCCAACCGGTTCATCCTCTACACGGTGCTCGGCTCGGCCGTGATGCTGCTCGGCTTCCTGCTGGTCGGCAGCAAGGCGGGCACCTTCGACATGCAGGCCCTGGCCGCCGCGCACGGCAACGGCCTGAGCCACACCACCCAGGTGATCGCCGCGTTGGCGATCATGGTCGGCCTCGCGGTCAAGGCCCCCGCCTGGCCGCTGCACAGCTGGCTCCCGGACGCGCACACGGCGGCCCCGACCGTCGGCTCCGTGCTGCTCGCCGGCGTGCTGCTGAAGATGGGTACGTACGGCCTGGTCCGCGTCCTCCTCCCGGTCGTGCCCGACGGCACCGCGACGCTCGCCCCGTACCTGGGTGCGTTCGCCGCCGTCGGCATCGTCTACGGCTCGCTGGCCTGCCTCGCGCTTTCCCGCCCGGGCTCAAAGGGCGACCTCAAGCGCCTGATCGCGTACTCCTCCGTCGGGCACATGGGCTTCGTCCTGCTGGGCATCGCCTCCCTCACGGCGGTGGGCGTCAACGGCGCGCTGTTCGCCAACATCGCCCACGGTCTGATCACCGGTCTGCTCTTCTTCGTGGTGGGCGCGCTCAAGGACCGCTACGGCACGGCGGACCTCGACACCCTGGCCGGCTCCACCGGCGGCGCCCTCTACGGGCGGGCCCCGCGGATCGGCGCCCTGCTCGCCTTCGCCGCCGTCGCCAGCCTCGGCCTGCCCGGACTGGCCGGCTTCTGGGGCGAGCTGCTCGCGATGTTCGGCGCGTTCGACCCGGCCGCCGGCCTCTCGCGCTCCGCGTTCCTCACCTACATGGTCCTGGCCGGGCTCGGCACCCTCCTCACCGCCGCGTACCTGCTGGTCGTGGTCAAGCGCGTCTGCATGGGCGACCCGAAGCAGCCCGCCCCGGTGGCCGAGCTGGCCGACCTGCGCCCGTACGAGGCGGTCAGCTGGACGCCGCTGGCCGCGCTCACCCTGCTGGCCGGACTCTGGCCCGCGCTCCTGCTGGGCCTCTCCGAACCCGCCGTCAAGCTCCTCCTCGGGGGTGGCTGAGCATGCTCGGACCCCAGCTCGCCGCACTCGGACCTCACTCCACGGGGCAGCACACTGTGACCTCCCTCGCCGTAGCCAATCCGGGCAGCCTGATCCAGTCCGTGGACTGGGTCGCGATCGCGCCCCCGCTGATCGCCGCCGTGGCCGCCCTCGCCGTGCTGGTCACCGACCTCTTCCTGCCCGAGCGCCACAAGAAGCTCCTCGGTCTGCTCACCGCGGCCGGACTCGCCCTCGCGCTCATCTCGCTCCTCCCGCTCATCGATGGGTCACCCCGGGCGACGTTCTGTGCGCAGAACGTAACAGGCGCCACTGACAACGCCGGCTGCTCGTACGTGGCCGACCACTTCGCCCTGGTCTTCCAGCTGCTCGCGCTCGGCGGCGCGCTGATCGCCGCGCTGCTCTCGGTGCACACCGTCGAGGACGAGAAGCTGCCCGGCGGCGAGTACTGGTTCCTGCTGCTCTCCAGCGCCACCGGCGCCGCCCTGCTGCCCGCCTCCCGCGACCTCGCCACCCTGGTGATCGCCCTGGAGGTGGCCTCGCTGCCGGCCTTCGCGCTGGTCGCGCTGCGCCGGGACGGCCGGGGCGCCGAGGCGGCGCTCAAGTTCTTCCTCACCTCCGTCACCGCGACCGCCGTGATGCTGCTCGGCGTCGGGTTCGTCTACGCCGCCTCCGGCAGCCTCCACCTGGGCGCGGTGGCCGAGGGCCTGGCGCACGCGCCGGCCCAGCTGAAGCCGCTGGCCGAGGTCGGCGCGGTGCTCACCCTGGCCGGCTTCGCCTTCAAGGTCGCCGCCGTCCCGTTCCACTTCTGGGTGCCCGACACCTACACGGGCGCCCCGCTGCCGGTGGCCGGCTACCTCTCGGTGGTCGGCAAGGCGGCCGGCCTCTCCGGCCTGGCGCTGGTCACCGTGATCGCCTTCCGGCCGTACGCGCACACCTGGGGCCTGGTGCTCGCGGTGCTGGCCGCCGCCACCATGACGGTCGGCAACGTGGGCGCGCTGCGCCAGCGGTTCGACACCCGGTACAGCGCCGTCCGGCTGCTCGCCTGGTCCTCGGTCGGCCAGGCCGGCTACCTGCTGGTCCCGCTGGCCGCCGCCGGGTACGCGCCCACCGGCACCGACCCGCTGGGCGCCACCGCGGCGTACGCGCTGATCTACGGCGTGGTGAACCTGGGTGCCTTCGGCGTGGTCGCCGCCGTCGGCCGGCGGGCCGGGACGAGCGTCGACGACTTCCGCGGCCTGTTCGCCCGGCGCCGCTGGACCGCCCTGGCGCTCGCCTTCTTCCTGCTCTGCCTGGCCGGCCTGCCGCCGGGTGTGATCGGCCTCTTCGGCAAGGTCGTGGTGTTCCGCGCCGCGGTCGACGCCGGGCTGGGCTGGCTGGCCGTGGTGATGGCCGTCAACGTGGTCGTGGCGCTCTACTACTACCTGCTCTGGACGGCGCGGCTGTTCGCTCCGGTGGCGGCCGGGGAGCCGGTCGGCGAGGCTGTCACCGAGCGCCGGCTCCCGGTCCCGCTGGCGGCCACGCTGGGGCTCACCGCCTCCGCCGCCGTGGTGCTCTCGGTGGCCCCGGAGCTCGTCCTCCAGGTGGTCGGCGGCACCCTGTTCTGACCCCCGCCGGCCGGGTCCGTCCCGGCCGGCCCCGGTGGGTGCGGTGGTGGTCACAGGCGGAGGTCACAAGGGAACAAGGCCCACGGCCCCACCCGTTGAGCGGGCAGAGGGACGAGGCAGAGAGGGCTTCCCCGCCGCACCATTGGAGGGCCTGCCGTGCACCGCCGGCACAACGGACTGAGGACCGCCGCACTGCTCGGCGGCCTCTCGGCACTGATCCTGCTGATCGGCAGCCTCTTCGGCCGCACCGGCTTCGTGATCGCCCTGGTGGTGGCCCTCGGCACCAACGCCTACGCGTACTGGAACAGCGACAAGCTCGCGCTGCGCGCGATGCGGGCCCGGCCGGTGAGCGAGATCGAGGCGCCCCGGCTGTACCGGATCGTCCGCGAGCTCTCCACCTCGGCCCGGCAGCCGATGCCCCGGCTCTACATCTCGCCCACCCCGGCGCCGAACGCCTTCGCCACCGGCCGCAACCCGCGCAACGCGGCGGTCTGCTGCACCGACGGCATCCTGCAGCTGCTGGACGAGCGCGAGCTGCGGGGCGTGATCGGGCACGAGCTGAGCCACGTCTACAACCGGGACATACTGATCTCCTCGGTCGCCGGGGCGCTCGCCTCGGTGGTGATGTTCCTGGTGAACTTCGCCTGGCTGATCCCGTTCGGGCGCAGCGAGGACGACGACGGGCCCGGCCTGTTCGGCACGCTCGCGATCATGATCCTCGGACCGCTGGCGGCCTCGCTGATCCAGCTGGCCGTCAGCCGCTCGCGCGAGTACCAGGCCGACGCCGACGGCGCCCGGATCACGGGGGACCCGCTCGCCCTGGCGAGCGCGCTGCGGAAGCTGGAGGCCGGCACCCGGCAGCTGCCGCTGCCGCCCGAGCCGCAGCTGCAGACGGCCAGCCACATGATGATCGCCAGCCCGTTCCGGCCGGGCGAGGCCGGCGCCCGGCTGTTCTCGACGCACCCGCCGATGGCGGAGCGGATCGCCCGGCTGGAGCAGATGGCGGGCTACCGGCGCTGAGCGCCCGGCGCCCGCAAACCGGCGCCCGGCGTGGTCGGGCGGCAGGCACGGGCAGGTCGGCCGGGTCGGCCGGCTCGGGCGGGCTCGGGCGTACGGTTCCGGCTCAGCCGGCGACAACCTCCTCGTAGGCCCGGCGCAGCCGGTGGACGCCCTCGGCGGCGTGCGCCGGGCTGTCCACCCCGGCGTAGCTCAGGCGCAGGTGCGGGGCCGGCGGCTCGGCCGCGTAGTAGGGGCGGCCGGGGGTGAGCTGGACGCCGGCCCGGAGCGCGGCGGCGGTGAGCACCGCCTCGTCGGTGCCGTCGGGCAGCCGGAGCCAGAGATGGTAGCCGCCCGGCCGGAACGCGCCGAGCAGACCGGGGAGCTCGCGGCGCAGCGCGGCGACGGTGGCGGTGCGGCGGTCGCGCAGCTCGGCGCCCAGGGTGCGCAGGTGGCGGGCCCACCCGGGGTCGGCGACCAGCTCCAGTGCGGCCTCCTGGAGCGGCCGGGAGACGAAGAAGCTGTCCACCACCTGGGTGGCCCGCAGCCGCTGGCGGGCGGGGCCGCGGGCGGTGAGCGCGCCGACCCGGAGGTTGGGCGAGGCCGCCTTGGTGAGCGAGCGCAGGTGGACCACCACGCCGTCCGGGTCGTCGGCGGCGAGCGGGCGGGGCAGCGCGGGGGAGTCCGAGTGCACCAGGCGGCGGGCGAAGTCGTCCTCGATCACGAAGGCGCCGGCGGTCCTGACGATCCGCAGCACCTCCGCCCGCCGCTCGGCGGAGAGCACCGCGCCGGTCGGGTTCTGGAACAGCGGCTGGCAGACGAAGAGCCTGGCCCGGGTGGCGTCGAAGGCCGCCGCCAGCAGGTCGGTGCGCACGCCGTCCGCGTCGACCGGGACCGGCACCACCCGGAGCCCGGCGGCCCGGGCGGCGGCCAGGGTGCCGGGGTAGGTCGGGGACTCGACCAGGACGGGGGCGCCCGGGGCAACCAGGGAGCGCAGGGCGATGGTGAGTGCGCTCTGCCCGCCGGCGGTGATCAGCACGTCCCCGGCGTCGAGCGGCCCGCCGCTGCCGCCGATGTCCCGGGCGAACCAGCCGCGCAGCTCGGTCAGCCCCTCCACCGGGGGGCGGTCCCAGGCACCGGGGCGCCGTCCGGCCCGGGCCAGCGCGGCGGCCAGCAGGCGCTCCGGCAGCAGCGAGGCGTGCGGGTAGCCGCCGTTGAGGTCGATGACCCCGGGCGAGGGGACGTTCAGGGTGGCGAGCAGCGGCTCCGCCGCCGGGGTGCGCGGGCCGGCGTCGGCGCTCAGCGCCACCTCCTGCCAGGAGAGGTCGCCGGAACGCCCCGGCGGTGGGGCGGCGGCCGGCGCGACGGGCGGGGCGAAGGCCGCGGCGCGGAAGACCCCGGCGCCCGGCCGGGAGACCACCAGGCCCTCGGCGGCCAGCACGGCGATCGCACGGGAGACCGTCACCGGGCTGACCTGGTGGCGTTCGACCAGCGCCCGGCTGGACGGCAGCTTTCGTCCCTCTGGATAGCGCTCCACTTCCCGTCGGAGGATATCGGCGAGTTCGGTGACGCTGCTACGCTCGTTCATGACGGCACAAGATAGCGCTACTCAGTCCCTGGCGATAGCACCCGAGCGGCCGACGCCCGCCCCCGGTGCCCGCGCCGCCGACGACACCTCGGGCCGCACCGGCTCCTCGGGCCGCGCCGGTTCCTCCCGCGGCACCCGCTCCTCCGGCGGCACCCGCTCCTTCGGAAGCTCCGGCACGGTGCTGGCGGGGCTCGGGGTGCTCTCCTTCTCGTTCAGCTTCCCGGCCACCGCCTGGGCCCTGACGGGCTTCGGTCCGTGGACGGCGACCGGGCTGCGCGGCGTCCTGGCCGGGCTGCTCGCCGCGCTCTGCCTGGCGGCCGCCCGCGTCCCGATCCCCGAACGTCGCCACTGGCCCGGGCTGCTGGTGGTCTCGGCCGGCTGCGTGCTGGGCTTCCCGCTGCTCACCACCCTGGCCCTGCGGACCTCCTCGACCGCGCACTCGGCCGTCGTCATCGGGGTGCTGCCGGTCGCCACCGCCTCGGTCGCGGCGCTGCGGACCGGCCGGCGCCCGTCCCGGGCGTTCTGGGGCGCGGCGCTCGCGGGAGCCGCGGCGGTTCTGGCGTTCACCCTGATGCAGAGCCACGGCCGGCCGACCGGCGCGGACCTCTACCTGTTCGCCGCGCTGCTGGTCTGCGCGGCCGGGTACGCGGAGGGCGGGCGGATCTCGCGGGAGCTGCCGGGGTGGCAGGTGATCGCCTGGGCGGTGGTCGCGGCGCTGCCGGTCACGGTGCTGACCACTGCGCTGGCGCTGCCCGCGGAGCCGTCCCACCCGGGCGCGAAGGCGCTGGTCGGGCTGGCGTACACGGCAGTGGTCTCGCAGTTCGGCGGGTTCGTGGTCTGGTACCGGGGGATGGCGGCGATCGGGGTGCCGAAGGCCAGTCAGCTCCAGCTGGCGCAGCCGCTGCTGACGCTGGTCTGGTCGGTGCTCCTGCTGGGCGAGGAGCTGCCGGCGGCGGCGCCGGTGACGGCGGTGGTGGTGCTGGTCTGCATCGCGGTCACCCAGCGCGCCCGCAGCTGAGGCCGGGACGGCCGGGACGAAAGCCGCGCCCGCGCCCGCACCCGGGCAGCGGGTACGGGCGCGGGCGCGGCGCGGTGGCGGACGGTCAGGTCTGCTCGGGGCGGTAGACGCAGAGCGCCCAGATGATGAAGACGTCCGCCGCGATCACGATGATCGACCAGAACGGGTAGTACGGGAGGTCGAGGAAGTTCTCCAGGGCGCTCAGCGAGACGACCACGATGGCGGCCCAGCGGGCCCAGCGGGCGCCCGAGAGGAGGAAGCCACCGACCAGTGCGACCACTGCGCCGGTGATGACGTGGACCCAGCCCCACCCGGTGAGGTCGAAGCGGAAGACGTAGCGCGGGGTGGTGAGGAAGACGTCGTCGTCGGCGATCGCCATGATGCCGCGGAAGGCCTCGAAGAAGCCGTTGATCAGCATCAGGACACCGGCGAAGACGACCAGCCCGGGGGCCCACTCGCCGAACCGGTTGACCGAGGTCGGCGGCGGTGGCTGCCCGGTGCCGGAGCGCCAGGGCGGGGGCTGGTCGGGGGTGGGCGACGCGCTGCTCATGGGGCTCCTCCTGGGCCGTGCGCCGGGGCCGGCGGTGCGGCGCACGGAGGCGACGCGCCGAAGGCCCGGAACGGGCGTACGGAAAAGGCGTTCGGACTTCGACCGTCCGCCGAACCCGGGCGGCGGGCAATCGGGCGCATCTGTTCGGGTGACGGCCTCCGCGCGCCGCCGGTGCACGCGAACGGGGGCTGGTAGTGGTTGTGCGACCACTGTCCGGGCCCGGTCCGCCCGCCTCGGCGGGGCCGCCGCCCGGCCCGAGCACGGGAGGCGCGCCGCGTGACTCTTCTGCCGAAGGACGTCGTGGAGGAGACCGCGCGCCCGCCGCGCACCCCCCGGCTGGCCCGCTTCCTGGCAGCCGCGCGCCGCCGCCGCGGCCGGGCCCTGGTGGGCTGGCTGACCACCACCGACCACAAGCGGATCGGCACCCTCTACATCACCACCTCGTTCCTGTTCTTCCTGGTCGGCGGCCTGATGGCGATGCTGATCCGGATCGAACTGGCCCGCCCGGGGATGCAGCTGCTCGACAACGCGCAGTACAACCAGCTCTTCACCATGCACGGCACGATCATGCTGCTGATGTTCGCGACGCCGCTGTTCGCCGGCTTCGCCAACTGGATCATGCCGCTGCAGGTCGGCGCGCCGGACGTGGCCTTCCCCCGGCTGAACGCGCTCGCCTACTGGCTCTACCTGTTCGGCTCGCTGATCGCGGTCTACGGCTTCCTCACCCCCGGCGGGGCGGCCGACTTCGGCTGGTTCGCCTATGCGCCGCTGAACAGCGCCGAGTACAGCCCCGGCCTCGGCGCCGACCTCTGGATCATGGGCCTGGCCTTCTCCGGCTTCGGCACCATCCTGGGCTCGGTCAACTTCATCACCACGATCGTCTGCTTCCGCGCCCCCGGGATGACCCTGTTCCGGATGCCGATCTTCGTCTGGAACGTCCTGCTCACCGCCGTGCTGGTGCTGTTCGCCTTCCCGGTGCTCGCGGCCGCGCTGCTCTGCCTGGAGTCGGACCGCCGGTTCGGCTCGCACGTCTTCGACGCCGCCAACGGGGGCGCGATGCTCTGGCAGCACCTGTTCTGGTTCTTCGGGCACCCGGAGGTGTACATCATCGCGCTGCCGTTCTTCGGCATCGTCACCGAGGTGATCCCGGTCTTCAGCCGCAAGCCGGTCTTCGGCTACTCCGGCCTGATCGCGGCGACCGTCGCCATCACCGGCCTGTCGATCACGGTCTGGGCGCACCACATGTTCGTCACCGGGCAGGTGCTGCTGCCGTTCTTCTCGATCATGACGATGCTGATCGCGGTGCCGACCGGGGTGAAGTTCTTCAACTGGATCGGCACCATGTGGCGCGGTTCGCTGAGCTTCGAGACCCCGATGCTCTGGACGGTGGGCTTCCTGGTCACCTTCCTGTTCGGCGGTCTGACGGGCGTGCTGCTGGCCGCGCCGCCGATCGACTTCCACGTCTCGGACTCGTACTTCGTGGTGGCGCACTTCCACTACGTGGTGTTCGGGACGGTCGTCTTCGCGATGTTCGCCGGGTTCCACTTCTGGTGGCCGAAGATGACGGGGCGGATGCTGGACGAGCGGCTCGGCCGGATGCACTTCTGGACGCTGTTCGTCGGCTTCCACGCGACCTTCCTGGTGCAGCACTGGCTGGGCGCCGAGGGCATGCCGCGCCGGTACGCCGACTACCTGGCCTCGGACGGCTTCACCACGCTCAACACCGTCTCCAGCATCGGCTCGTTCCTGCTGGGACTCTCCACGCTGCCGTTCCTCTACAACGTCTGGTACACCGCCCGGTACGGCGAGAAGGTGACGGTGGACGACCCGTGGGGGTACGGGCGTTCGCTGGAGTGGGCCACCTCCTGCCCGCCGCCGCGGCACAACTTCACCACCCTGCCGAGGGTCCGTTCGGAGTCGCCTGCGTTCGACCTGCACCACCCCGAGATCGCCGAGCTGGACCGGCGGCAGAACGCCCGCGAACCGCTGGTCTGAGCGGGGCGCTCCGGCGGTGGTCCGGCGTCGGAGCGGCGGTGGTCCGGCGGCGCCGGGCGGTCCGCAGGCGCTTCCCGGGCGGTCTCGGGGCGGTTCCCGGGCGGTCTCGGGGCGCTCGTTAGGATGGCCGCCATGGCAGAGGAGACCAACGCCCCGACGGCCGGGGACCCGCGGGGCCGGCGCCGCGGCCAGGGCGAACTGGAGGCCCAGGTACTGGCGGTGCTCCAGCGCGCGCCCGGTCCGGCCACGGCCGGCTGGGTCCAGGAGCACCTGGACGGCGGCCTCGCCTACACCACGGTGATCACCATCCTCTCCCGGCTGCACGCCAAGAACGCCGTCTCCCGGACGCGTTCCGGCCGCTCCTACCTCTGGCAGGCCGCCTCCGACGCGGCCGGCCTCGCGGCGCTGCGGATGCGGCGCGTCCTGGACGGCGAGCCCGACCGGGACGCCGTGCTGGCCAGCTTCGTCACCGCCCTGCTGCCGCACGACGAGGAGCTGCTGCGGGCCCTGCTGGACAGCGCGTCCGCCGATCCGGCAGTGGCCGACCGTGAGAGCTGAGCCGTGGGCGTCTTCGTCTTCCTCCCGCTCGTCCTGCCGCTGACGGCGGTTCCGATCGCCCGCCTCGCCGAGCAGCACCTGCACCCGCGCGGCGCGGCCCGGCTGCTGACCTCGATCGGCGCGGTGATGGCGCTGTGCAGCGCGGTCTGCCTGGGGCTGACCGGCGTGGTGGGCACGGCCCAGATCCCGGGCAATCCGCTGCCGGACAGTTGGTCCGACCCGGAGGTCCGGGCGGCGCTGCCGTACCACGAGACGGTCGGGACGGCGGCGATCTGCCTGCTGGTCGCGGTGGCCGCGGCCTGTCTGCGGACGGTCGTCCGGCACCTGCGGGTCCGGGCCCGGGCGCGCCGGGCGCTGGGCCGCCGGGCCGCGGGCGGCCTGGCCGGCGTGGGTGGCACGGGGGTCGCTGCCGCAGGTGCGGCGGGCGCCGACGACGTCGCCGTGCTGCCGGACGCCAGCCCGTACGCGTACGCGCTGCCCGGGACACCCGGTTGGGTGGTGGTCTCCACCGGGATGCTGGCCGGCCTGGCCGCCGACGAGCGGGAGGCGCTGCTCGCCCACGAGCGGGCGCACCTGGAGCACCGGCACCACCGCTACCTGCTGGCCACGCAGCTCGCGGGCTGCGTCAACCCGTTCCTGCGGCCGCTGCAGCAGGCGGTCGCGTACAGCGCGGAGCGCTGGGCGGACGAGGAGTCGGCCCAGGCGGTGGGCGACCGGCGGGTCACGGCCCGGGCGGTGGCCCGCGCCGCGCTGGTCTCGCACCGGGCGCCGGTACCCGGGTTCGCCGCCTTCGCCGCCCCCGGGCCGGTGCCGCGCCGGGTGGCCGCGCTGCTCGGCCCGGTGCCGGCCGCGCGGAACTGGCCCCCGGCCCACACCCGGGCGGGCGTCGCCGCGATGGTGGCGGCGATCGGGACGGCGGCCTCGGCGCTCTGCGCGGTCAACGCGGCGGTGGCCCTGCTGCTGGTCCTGAAAGCCGTCACCCCGCTGTAGGGAGTGCCGGCCCGGTTCACCCCGCCGGGTCGACACCGGGTCGTCCGCCGAGTGGACACGCCCTCGGGCGGGGATGATCGGTGTGAGGTGCTGACCGTCCACCGCGAGAGGGTGCTCGCCATGAAGGTGCTCGAATTCGTCCTGAACGCGATCTGGCTGATCTTCTGCGGCATCTGGATGGCGATCGCCTACGCAGTCGCCGGCATCATCTGCTTCATCCTGATCATCACCATCCCGTTCGGCATCGCCGCCTTCCGGATCGCCGGCTTCGTGATCTGGCCGTTCGGACGGACGACCGTGGAGCGGGCGGACGCGGGGGCGCCGTCCTGCGTCGGCAATGTGATCTGGCTGGTCTTCGCCGGGTGGTGGCTGGCGCTGGCGCACATCGCGACGAGCATCCCGCTGTTCCTGTCGATCATCGGGATCCCGTTCGGGTGGGCCAACCTCAAGATGATCCCGATCTCCCTGATGCCGCTCGGCCGCGAGGTCGTGTCGACGGACCAGCGCTTCGGGCACTGAGCCGGGTCGCCGTCAGCGGGCGGCGGCCGTGACCGGCCGGTGCCGCAGGGCCCAGGCCGCCGCCGGGGCCGCGCAGGCCATCGCGACCAGGACGGAGGCCGCCGCCACCGCGCCCACCGGCCGCCACGGCACGGTCCACGGCGCCGGCGCCCCGAGTGCGGCCAACCCGGTGCGCATCATGCCCAGTTGGGCGGCGGTGACGATGCAGCCGAGGACGGCGCCGACGATCGCCACCAGCGCCGACTCGGCGGTCACCAGCCGTACCACCTGCGCCCGGGTGGCGCCCGCCAGACGGAGCAGGGCCAGTTCGCGGCGGCGGTCGGCGGTGGACGTCAGCAGGGTGTTGGCGAGCGCGATGCCGGTGTACAGCAGGGCGAGGCCGAGCACCAGGACGGTCCGCAGCCAGGCGATCCGCCCGTTGGCCGGGGAGGTTGCCGCGAGCCAGCCGTCCCGGGTGAGCACCGTCGCGCCGTACGGCTGCGCGGCCTCGCGGAGCCGCGCGGTCGCGGCGGCCCGCTCCGCAGGGCCGGCGCCGGGGGCGAGCCGGACCTCGATCCGGTCGACCCGGGCCCCCGGGGCGTTGCGAGCCGTCACGTACAGGCCGTTGTCGCCGACACCGTCGCGCAGGACTGCGGCCACCCGGAGGGTGGTCCGGCTGCCGTCGGCGCGGATCACCGGCACCGGCTCGCCGACGGCCGTCCGGCCCCACTCGGCGGGGAGCACGATGGCGTCGTCGGCGAGGTCGGCCGGCGAGCCGGCCCGGACGGGCAGCCGGGCGAGGGCGGCCAGTCCGGCCGGATCGGCCATCCTGGCCTCGGCCCGGACGGTGTTGCCGTCCGGCTCGACCAGGGCGAGCCGGGTGGGCGCGGTGGGGGAGACGGCCGCCGTTCCGGGCACGGCCCGCAGGGCCTCGACGAGCCGACCGGTCGCCGGGGCGGGTCCGTCGGTCGCCGGGGCCGGTCCTGCGGGCGCTGCGGCGGGCACGATCACCAGATCGGCCGCGGTCCGCGCGGCAGCCTCGGCGGTGCGGGCCGCGGCGACCGTGTCCAGCGCCCCGGCCAGCGAACCGGTCAGTGCCACCGCCACCAGGACCGGTGCCGCGACCGCCCCCGTGCGGCGGACCGCCGCCGCGGCGTTCCCCCGCACCATCCGGACCGCGAACGCGGCCGACCGGGCGGGCCGGGAGTGGAGCCGGCCGAGCGGCAGCCGCCCGAGCACGTGGACCAACGGGCGGGTGAGGGCCGGCGCGAGCAGGCCGCAGGCGGAGATCAGCAGCATCGGCCGGGTGGTGTAGGTCTTGCGGTGCAGCAGGTCGGCGGGGTCGGTGGCGAGCGCCACCGCGGCGAGGGCGGCGGCGGTGAGCAGCAGACCCAGGCCCCAGAGGAGCCGGCCGGCCGTCATCACCCCGGAGTCGAGGTCGGCGGCGCACAGGGCATCCAGCGGGCCGACCCGGCCGGCCCGGCGGGCCGCCGCCGTGACACCGGCCAGCGCCACCAGCAGGCCGGTCCAGAAGGCGCACGGCAGCGGCCAGGCGGCGTCGCGGAGAGCGAAGCCGGCCGGAGCCAGACCGACCTCGCCGAGCCACCGGACCAGCACGGGCGCGCCGAGCCGCCCGAGCGCGCAACCCGCGGCGGAGGCGGCGGCGCCCAGGAACAGTGCCTCGGCGAGGACGGTGCGCCGCACCTGCGCGCGGGTGGCGCCTGCCAGGCGGAGCAGGCCCAGCTCGCGGCGGCGCTGGGCGACGGCGTAGGAGAACGTGGACGCGACGACGAAGGCCGAGACGAACGCGCTCACCCCGCCCGCCGTCCCGAGCGCGGCCACCAGGGAGACCAACTCCTCCCCGCCGGGCGCCCCGACGGCTGAGGCCAGCCCGAGCAGCATCACCGCCGTCATCGCCACCCCGAGGGCGAGCGCGGTGAACGCCCCGAGGAGCGAGACCCAGCGGGCCTTCAGTGATCCGAGCGCGATTCGCAGCATCCTCATGACCGCCAGCCAACCGGCGTTCCCGGCCCCGGTCAGCAGCCCGGGACCCACCCCGTGGGGTAGGGCGGCCCCTACCCGCAGACCCCGTAGGGGTGGCGTGGCGTGGGAAGTCGGCCGGTTCGACTTCCAACTCCGGTCGTCCGGCCGGGCGGGGGGCCACTTCCCGCTCCGGGAGGGTAGGCCCAGCCCTACCGACGGCCGGGGCGGCGCTGCCTAGGGTGGCCGGACGGGCGGAGGGCCCACGGGTGGAGCGGGGTGCGGGGAGATGGCTGAGCGGGGCGGCGGGTGCCAGGCCGAGAGCCGGGCCGTCGACGGCAGCAGGGCGCGGGGCCTCCGGGGGGAGCCGGGCCGCCCGGGCTTCCTGCGGTCCCGGGCGCCCTGGCGCGCCGCGGCCTATCTGCTGGTGAGCGGCTCGGCCGGGCTGCTGCTCTGCGCACTGCTGCTGGTGGCCGGCGTGGCCGCCGGAGCCCTGGCGGCACTGCTGGTCGGCCTGCCGCTGCTCGCCGCCCTGGCCCTCGTCGGGGTGCCGTACGCGGCGTGGGAGCGGCGGCTGTTGCGCCTGCTGGACGGCACCCGCGTGCCCGACCCGCACCTGGTGCCCGACCGTCCCGGCCTTCCGGCCTGGCTCCGCCTCCGCTTCCGCGAGCAGGCGACCTGGCGCGAACTCGGCTTCACGGTGCTGGCGGCCGTCGTCCTCTGGCCGATCGACCTGGTCGTGGCCGGCTGCGCCGTCGTCGTCCCCGGCCACCTGCTCGCCGCCCTGCCGCTCCTGCTGCTGGACGGCGAGCAGGTGAACGTGCTGAAGCTGTGGCAGGTGCACTCCCCGGTGACCGCCGCGCTCCTCGGGGCGGCCGGGATCGCCCTGCTCCCGCTGCTCGCCTACCCGTTGACGGTGGTGGCGGCCGGCCGGGCGGCGCTGGTCCGGACGGTGCTCGGGCCCGGCGCGCAGGAGGACCGGATCGGTGAACTGGTCAGCTCCCGCGCCCGGTTGGTGGATGCGTTCGAGGCGGAGCGCCGCCGGATCGAGCGCGATCTGCACGACGGCGCCCAGCAGCGCCTGGTCGCCCTCACGATGACGCTCGGCCTGGCCCGGCTGGACGCCGAGCCGGGCGGCCCGCTCGCCGGCCGGCTCGCCGAGGCGCACCGGCAGGCGGGCGAGGTGCTGGCCGAGCTGCGCGAGTTGATCAACGGAATCCACCCCCGGGTGCTCGCCGACCGCGGCCTCCCGGACGCCTGCGCGGATGTCGCCGACCGCTCCCCGATCCCCGTCACCACCCGCTTCGACCTGCCCGGGCGCCTGCCCGCGCCGGTCGAGTCGGCGGGCTACTTCGCCGTCTCCGAGGCGCTCGCCAACATCGCCAAACACAGCGGCGCCGACTCCGCCCGCATCGAAGCCCGCTACGCCGGTGGGCGGTTGACCATCGAGGTCACGGACGACGGCTGCGGCGGCGCCGACCCGGCCGCCGGCACCGGACTGACCGGCCTGGCCGACCGGGTCGCCGTCGTGGACGGCAGACTGACGCTGAGCAGTCCGCCCGGTGGCCCGACCCTGTTGCGCGTGGAGATCCCTTGTACTCCGATCAGCCCCTGACCGATACGGATGCGGCCGGAACCCCCGGCCTGCGCATCGTGCTCGCCGAGGACGGCGTCCTGCTGCGCGAGGGCCTGATCGGCCTGCTGGGCCGGTTCGGCCACCGGGTGGTCGCCGCCGTCGGTGAAGCGGACGCCCTGCGTACGGCGGTCGCCGAGCACGGGCCGGACATCGTCATCACCGACGTCAGGATGCCCCCGGGCCAGACCGACGAGGGCCTGCGGGCGGCCGTCGCCCTGCGCGCGGTGCGCCCCGGCCTGCCCGTCCTGGTGCTCAGCCAGTACGTCCAGCGCTCCTACGCGGCCGAGCTGTTGGACTCCGGGGACGGGTCCGGCGTCGGGTACCTGCTGAAGGACCGGATCGGCCAGGTCGAGGAGTTCGCGGCCGCGGTCGGCACGGTGGCGGCCGGCGGCACGGTGGTCGACCCGGAGGTGGTGCGCCAACTGCTGCGCCGCCGCCGGGACCCGCTGGAGCGGCTGACCCCGCGCGAGCGCGAGGTGCTGGCGCTGATGGCGGAGGGCCGCTCCAACGCGTCGATCTGCCGCGAGTTGGCGGTGTCGGAGGCCGCGGTGAGCAAGCACATCGGCAACATCCTGATGAAGCTGGACCTGCCCCCGGCCGAGGAGACCCACCGCCGGGTGCTGGCCGTGCTGGAGTTCCTGCGCGCCTGAGTGCGAGGGCGCCTGAGTCCCTGCCTGCCCGAGCGCCGGACGCGCCGTCGCTGCTCCGCCACCGGCCGCTACTCCGCCGCCGGATGCTCCACGGCCTCCCGCAGCCGGCGGAACTCCGCCGCCAGCCCGTCCAGGGTGTAGTGCGCGTTGAGGCCGCTCGGGTTGGGCAGGACCCAGACCTCCGTCGTCCCGATGCCGTCCGGCTGGCGTCCGATCGCGGCCGTCCGCCGCCCGAACGCCGTGCGGTAGGCGCCGATGCCGAGGACGGCCAGGACGCGTGGACGCAGCCGCAGCACCCGTTCGGTCAGCGCGGCGCCGCCCTCGCGCAGTTCGTCGGCCGTCAGCTCGTCGGCCTTGGCGGTGGCACGCGGAGCGACGTTGGTGATGCCGAGGCCGAGGTCGAGCAGCCCGCGCTGCTCGTCCGGGCGCAGCTGGTGCGGGGTGAAGCCGGAGCGGTGCAGCGCGGGCCAGAAGCGGTTCCCGGGGCGGGCGAAGTGGTGGCCGGTGGCGCCGGACCAGAGCCCGGGGTTGATGCCGCAGAAGAGCACCCGCAGGCCGGGCGCGGCGATGTCCGGGATGGTGCTGTCACGGGCGGCCAGCAGCTGTTCGGCCGTCGGCTTCGCCACCGTCGGCGTCGCGGACTTCGCCTGCCTCGTGGACGCCGCCGTGGGCACCGTGGAGGCCCTGGGCGCCGTGGACTTCGCGGGCTTGGTCGGATGCGGGGGCTTGTCGGTCACCCGCCCAGTCTGCCCGGCCCCCGCCCGCCGCCGGCGTGCCGGGAGCCGCCGGGGTACCCGATCCGGCCAGGACACCGGGGACGGCCAGGACGCCGGATCCGCCGAGGGCACCGGATCCGGCCAGGACACCGGGGACGGCGGCCCGCAGCCGTGCGTGACGCCGCTCCCGCAGCCACCGCAGCCCGTACACGACGGCCGCCGCGTACGCCCAGCCCGCGAAGATGTCGACGATGAAGTGCTCGGCCCCGTAGACCAGGGTGAACGCCATCGCGAGCGGGTAGGCGACGAGCACCACCCGCATCCGGCGCGAAGCCGTCGGCCAGAAGAAGAACAGCAGCATCGCCGGGTAGGCGGAGTGCAGCGAGGGCATCGCGGCGACGTCGTTGGCGAACCGGCTGCCGTTCTCGAAGATCGAGCCGGCCCGTGGCAGCCCGCTCTGGGTGAGGACGTCCGACACCACCCGGGTGAGCGCCGGCATGTTCCCCTCCTGGGCGGTGAGCCACGGCGGGTCGGCGGGGTACAGCAGGTACGTCGCGAAGCCGGCGAAGGTGAGGGCGAGGTAGCAGGTGAGCAGCCGGCGGAACCGGTCGTGGCGCCGCCGCCAGAGCACGGCCAGCACCACGAAGACCACGAAGAAGTGCGACAGGTAGACGGTGACCGCCGCGTAGTCGTACCAGCGCGGCGAGCCGGGGGTGTAGAGCCCGTACTGGAGCCGGACGGTCCAGGTCTCGCCGAGGCCGAGCAGTTCGTCGGCGCGCAGCTGCGGCCGCCAGTGCGGTGCCCACGGGGTGTGCGCGCCGTAGCCGCGCAGCAGCGAGTACGCCCAGACGGCAGCCATCACCGGGACCCAGTCACGCAGGACGAGCAGGAAGCCGCGCGGCCCGTGGCCGCTGTGCACGGCGGCGGCCAGCAGCGCGCCGATGAGCCAGCAGAACACCACGTCGTTGGCGTACGGCAGCCCGTTCGCGCGCAGGTACCAGAGCAGGGCGAGGAAGTAGAGCGGCCACGCCAGCAGCCGGAGCCGGGACAGGGCGCCGGCCGGCGCACCCGGCCGGGGCCGGTTCACCGGGCGCAGCCGCCCGGCCCGTTCGGGTGGCACCGGTGCCGGGCGGAGCAGTTTGGTCATGCCGGTCGAAGCTAGCAAGGCATTCTTTGAGGACTCTCTACGCGAACGGCCTGCCGCCCAGCAAAGGCTCAGAAAGCCGCCGGTCGGCGTAACCGCGGGCCGGTGGGACCGCCGGCCCGCGGCCCCACCGGCCCACCCGCGGTCTACGCGACGATGCCCAGCTCGTGCGGGGTGTTGTTGAGCCGGCGCCCGCCGTTCTCGGTCACCGTCACGATGTCCTCGATCCGCACCCCGAACCGCCCCGGCAGGTAGATCCCGGGCTCGATCGAGAAGCACATGCCCGGGACGAGCGGCCGTTCCTCGCCCTCGACCAGGTACGGCGGCTCGTGGGTGGTGATGCCGATGCCGTGGCCGGTCCGGTGGATGAAGTACTCGCCGTAGCCGGCCTCGGTGATCACCCGGCGGGCGATCCGGTCGATCTCCTGGCAGCTCACGCCGGGCCGGACGGCCTCGAACGCGGTCTGCTGCGCCCGCCGGACGATGCCGTGGACCTTCCGGACCTCGTCCGGGACGTCCGCCCCGACGTGCACCGTGCGCGTGGTGTCGGAGCCGTAGCCGTCCTTGAGGCCGCCGAAGTCCAGCACCACGGTGTCGCCGGGCTCGATGACCCGGTCGCCGGCCTCGTGGTGCGGGTTGGCGCCGTTGGGGCCGGAGCCGACCACGGTGAAGTCGACCTGGCTGTGCCCGTACTGGATGAGCAGCGCGCTGAGGTCGGCGGCCACGTCGGTCTCCCGGCGCCCGGCGAACCGGACCTCCAGGATGCCCCGGTACGCGGCGTCGGCGGCGCCGCCGGCCGCGGCCAGGCGGTCGAGCTCGTCGTCGTCCTTGACCGCGCGCAGCATCGGCAGGGCCTGGGTGAGCGAGGTCCAGCGGGTGCCGGCGAGGGCGGCCTGGAAGCCGAGCAGGTGCATGGCCCAGGCGTTGTCGGAGACGCCGTACCGGCCGGCGGGTTCGAGCAGCGGGACGGCGGCGGCGTACGGGTCCTCGCCGTCGGTCCAGTCGACCAGCCGGACGGCGGGGGCGCCGGGGGCCTTCTCGGCGTCCGGGCGTTCCAGCCTGGGGACGATCAGGGCGGGCTCGCGCCCGGCGGTGAGGACGAGCGCGGTCAGCCGTTCGGTGATCGCGGTGGGCCGGTAGCCGCAGAGGTGGACCAGGTCGGGGCCGGGGGCGACGACCAGGCCGGTGAGTCCGGCGGCGGTGGCGTCGGCGGTGGCCCGGGCCATCCGGGCGGTGTAGTCCTCGGTGGTGAACGGTCGTGGCACGGGTGTCTCCCGCCTTCCTGGATCGGCAGCGTCTTGCGGTGGCACTGGCCTCGGACGTCCGGCGCCCGGGTCCGGCGGTGCACGACGGATCCCCCGCGCGCCACCGGACGCCGGTACGGCGGCCGTCACTGATGCCCTATCACGACCGGGTCGAGGCGGTGTAGTGCGGCGGGAACCGGGTGTCGGGCCGGTCACCGACAGGGCCTAGGCGGGCCAGGAGGAGCGGCGCAGTGTCCGGTCGGCCGTCGCGGGCAGCAGCGCGAGGGCGAGCAGCCCGGCGATCACGGACAGCGCGGCGACGGGGGAGAGGTGGTCCAGCAGCAGTCCGCTGCCGAGCATCCCGGCCGGCATACCGACCGTGAACAGCGTCATCGTCGCGGCGATCACCCGGCCGCGCAGCCGGTCGGCGACCCGGCGGAACACCAGGATGTCGATCATCACCCGCAGCATCGGCGTCCCCAGGCCGACCGTGAACAGCGCCGCGAAGACCGTCGCCGGACCGCCCGGCAGCAGTGGCGCCAGCGTCACCGGCACGCAGAGCCAGGCGACGGCCAGCAGCAGCGTGCCCGGCCCGGCCAGCCGGTGCAGCCGGCCCACCAGGAGCGCGCCCGCAAGCGCCCCGACCGCCTCGCCGGCCAGCGCCAGGCCGATCCCGCCGCCGGAGGTGCCGTGGTCGCGCAGCACGACCATCACCGGCAGCAGCATGGCGGCGCCCGCCAGGTTGATCACGAAGACGACGGCGAGGGTGAGGCTGAGTGCCCGGTCGGCGGCGAGGTGGCGGAAGCCGGCCAGCGCGCCCTGCTCGTCCTTCCGGGCCGTGCCGGTCGGCGCCGTCGCCCCGGCCGCGGGGCCGGCCTGCGTATCCGCCTCCGCCTCCGTGGTTGGCGCGGCGGTCGGCGGGGCGGCGGTCTCCGGGGCGGCGGTCTTTGGGGCGGCCGTCGCCGGCGCGGCGGTCTCCGGGTCGGCCGTCGCCGGGGCGGCGGTCTCCGGGCCCGGTTCGGGGCGGCTCGGGAACCGCACCAGCAGGGTGGCGGTGAGCGAGACGGCCGAGGCGAGCGCCGTGCCGAGGAACGGCACCGCCCGGCCGAGCCCGAACAGGTACCCCGCCAGCGGCGGCCCGATCAGCCCGGCACCGCTCACCCGGGCCTCGTCCTGGGCGAGCGCCTGCCGCAGTTGCTCGGGCGGCACCACCGAGCGGACCGCCAGCAGCCGGACCGGCCCGCTGTACGCGATGGTGCCGCCGATGACGACGGCGACCAGCAGGGTGTGCACGACGGTCAGCCGGTCCAGCGCCATCGCCAGCGGGACGCTCGCCGCGGCGAGCAGTCGCGCCGCGTCCGCGATGATCAGGATCCGGCGGCGGTCGTAGCGGTCGGCGGCCGAGCCGCCGTGCACGCCGAGCAGCACCGAGGCGCCGATCTGCAGCGCGCCGAACGCGCCGGCCAGCGTCGACGATCCGGTGAGCGCGAGCAGCAGCAGCGGGTACGCGGTGTCGGCGATCTGCAGGCCGAGCGTCGCAGCGGCCTGCCCGGTCCAGAGCGCCTGGAAGCGTCGGTTGCGCCGCAGCGGGACCGGCGCCGGCCTTGCCGCCCGCTCCCCTACCGCTGCCGTCCGGACCTCCGGCGACCTGCTCCGGGCCGCCCCCGTTCCCGCGTCCATGTCCACCCCTCGCGTTCGCGCAACCATTCACGTTCTCGTAAATGATTACTCTGTCGTGATTGCTTGCGCAAGGGTGATTGCGAGTCCGGGCGGCGATCTGCCAGGGTGGTCCCGTGGCTGAGAACGCTGAGCAGCAGGCCGGTACCGCAGGCGCAGGCGGACGCCCCGAGGGGCGCCCCGACGGACGACTCGGCGGACGCCCGGACGAGCGCCCCGACGAGCGCCTTCCGGAGCGCCGGGTGGACGACGTCGCGACCCTGAAGGCGCTGGCCGACCCGCTGCGCCTCGCCATCCTGGGCGCCCTCAGCTCCGCGAGGTCGCAGCCCGGTCCCGACGGCGGCTCGCTGACCGTCAAGGAGATCGCGGCCGCCCTCGCCGAGCCGCAGACCAAGCTCTACCGCCACATCAAGCAGCTGGAGAAGGCCGGACTGATCCGCGTCGCGGGCACCCGGCTGGTCTCCGGCATCGTCGAGAGCCGCTACGCCGTCGCGCACGAGTCGGTCCGGCTCTCGTCGGAGATCTTCTCCGCCGGCTCCCCGGCCCGCTCCGAGGCCTACGACGCGATGCTCGCCGCGGTCGACCGGGTCCGCGGCGACTTCCACGCCAAGGCGGCCTCCGGTCGGCTCGACCTGAGCACCCCGAAGGACGGCTCGGCCGGACCGCCCAGTCTGTTCGCGCACTCGGAGCTGCGGCTCAGCCCGGACCGCCTGGTCCGGCTCCGGAGCCGGCTCGCCGAGGTCTTCGACGAGCTGTTCGCCGAGATGCAGAACGAGCCGCAGGGCGGGGCGGCGGGCGAGGTGACGGACGGGGCGGAGGACGCCGTGGACGTCACCGTGCTCACCCTGCTCTACGGCGTCCGGCCGGAGCGCCCCTCTCGGGCCGATTCCCATCCAGCCACGGATTCGTAAATCGCGGGCGGACTGTCAGTGCGGTGGTTCAGGATGACTGAATGCCATACGAACTTCAGGCGCTGATCGGCTCGGCGGAGCTGCTCGCGGTGGCCGCCGCCGAGGTGCCGGTCGCCCGCCTCGCCCCGCTGTCGCAGGGGCTGGCCCTGATCCCGGCCACGCCCGCCTTCCTGGCCGCGCTCGCGTACCAAGTCGGAGGAAGCGAAGGCGCATTGGGGGACGCCGCCGGATTCGACTGGCTCCCGGACGGCTCCGGGCGGCGGCTCGCCGCCTGGTCCAAGGCCGGCCCGATCGCCTGCGTCGAGGCCTGCTTCTTCGGCGGCAGCGGCACCCAGCGCGCCGCCGTCTGGGCCGACGGCCGTCTCGTCCTCGGCCCGCTCACCAGCGCCGAGTTCGCGCCCTTCCCGCCCGAGGGCAGCCCGATCTCCCGCGCCCTGCGCCGCCTCGGCGCCCACGTGGAGCCCGCTCGGGCCGACCGGGCCGACCGGGCCGACAAGGTCGACGGGGCCCACCACGTCGACGAGTTCGAGGCCGTCGGCCTCCCGGCCCACCGCAGCACGGCCCGCTGGGCGGCCCCCGCCTGAGCCGCCCCCGCCATCCCCGCCTTCCCTCTCACCGTTCGGCGTACGTGCAGTGGCTGGGTCAACTGCCCTGCCCCAACGTGTGAACCAGGCGAACTCGCCTGATTCGCATCGAGAGGAAGCAACACCCATGCGTGCCACCTGGACGGCCGCCGCGCTGACCGCAGCCATCGTGCTGACCCCGGTCGCCACGGCGTCCGCCACCGCCGCCGACGACGGATCCGCGGCTCCCCGAACCTCCCCCTTCGGCGCCGCCCTCCCGGGCTCGTCCGCCTTCGCGGCCGTCTCGGCGGTCCCCGGTCGCCCCGTGCTCCCCGCGGTTCCGGCCGTCCCCGCCCGCCCCGTGCTCCCCGCGGTTCCGGCCGTCCCCGCCCGCCCGGCCGACGCGCCGCTGCCCGTCACGGTGCCCCCGGTCGCCGCCCCGGCGCCCGGCGCCCCGGCCCTGTCGGCCACCCCCGACCTGCCGGTCGCCCCGGAACTGCCGGCCCTTCCGGAGCTGCCCGCCGTCCCCGACACGTCCGCGCTCCTCGGGACGGTCGGCGATCTCGTCAACACCGTCACCGGCCTGCTCTCGTCGCTGACGTCCGCGGTCGACCTCGGCGCCGTGCAACAGCTCGTCAGCTCGCTCCAGGCCGTCCTGCAGGGCCTGCTCGGTCAGCTGCCGACCCCGCCGGTGGCCGTCCCGTCCCCGCCGACGCTCCCCGGCAGCGGTGCGCAGAGCCGGTCGGACCAGCTCGCCTCGCTGAAGGCGCAGGCCCAGTACCTGGCCGACGCCGCGGCCGCGGCGCGCGCCGCCGTCCACCCCCACCCGACCGCCGGCTGACCGACCCCGCCGACGCACGAGGCCCCGGCCCCGAACCCGGGACCGGGGCCTCGCCGCACACCCCGCAGGGTCAGCGGTAGTTCACGTACTGCACCAGCACCGCGCTGACCTGCCATTTTGCAGCGATCACGGCGCTGACCTGGGAAAACTCTAGTATGGAGTTTTCACTGGTCAGCGCCGTTTGCCGCCCGCATGTGCCCTGGATGTGCCCTCGTTTCGCAACGATGTCAACCGGTGTAGTGGTCCAAGGAGAGCAGAACCCTTCGCGCGCCTGCCAGCGCCTGGCGGAGATCGAAGGACATCGACCGGATCAGTGGCACCGGGTAGCTCGGGTAGGCGTCAGCGTGTGCGGCCGCAGTGATCATTTGGCATGCGGCCGTGATTGTGACCAAGACGTTGATGGCGAAGGCCTGCTGGGCTGGCAGCGCTCCAGACGGCCGAAAGAGCACGGTGACAAGGCTGCGGTGCCAGGAGGCGTCAACCGACTCCGGAAGCGCCAGTGCCAGCGCCAGAGCCTTTCCTGGCTTGCCCAGGCCGTCGGGGTGCGTGGCTTGAGTCTTGCCCCAGATCCTGGCCACCAGCGAGCTGCCCTCACGTACGCTGGGCCGGTAGGAGGATGGGTTGCGCACCTCGTGTCGGGAGCGTCGCACGCCATCGATGAAGTCAGCAAAGGATCCGTCGCCATCCCGCCGCGTTAGGCTCCAGAAACTGTCTGTCGCCGCCTTGTTCTGAGCGCACACCGCATGGAGCCGTTCCGACAGGGCGCCTTCCAAGTCGAAGAGCAGCTGACACACGTCCCCGATAGCGGCTTCAGCTGTATTGAGCGGGGATTCGGCACGCCATGTGAGGTCCTCGATGACGACGGAGGTGGTCTGGCCGCCGAGGCGGGGGAACCACGCAGGGAGCGCCACCGGAGAGGAAACCTGGGGCAAGCGCAGGGTGTTACGAGCCAGCAGCACCACCGCACGCCGCTCCGTGGTGCCATCACCCGTCAGGTGCTTCTCGCATGCCTCCTGATGCTCCTGGAGGATTGCGACGAAGTCATCGAGTACTGCGTTGACGTTCTCGAAGGGGGTCCCGCGAACCACCAGGACCACAACAGCGTCGCTGGCGAGCTGCTTCTGCAGCTCTTGCGCGTAGTCGCTCCGGCTTCCTCGGACCTGGAACCAGAATCCGCTCAGCTCACTATCCGACGTGGCCAGCCTGTTCCTGATAGCGGCGGCGAGGAGAGTGGGGGCGATCTGTTCGTCACTGAAGGTGCCGGGACTCGTGACGCCAGTGAGGCTTTCCCAGGCGACGGCGTTCATGCGTGTACTTCTCCTTGCGAGATCGCTGCGATTCGACCGAGTAGGCGAATCTTGGGTCGTACCCACTCGCCGTCACTGTCGAGGAAGTTACTTTCCGTGGCACTGGACAACAGGCGGTCGGCACTCATGCCAGTGCTCGGCCCGATCCGCTCGACGATGTTCTCGAAATCCTTCATCCCGCATCGCATAGTCTCCGGCGACGCGCGCACGATCTCGCTCAGGCAGTAGTAGACGGCGCGCAGCCACACGGTGTCCCTGCCGTCTCGCGCGCCCATGGCCTGAGAGGCCGCTCTGCGGAAGAACTCGTACTCCCGGCTCCGGCTGATATGGCTCGGGCGGAGCCGGATCTCGGAGAACTGCACTGCGTCCTCCAATGTGAGCTGCAGGTCGGACTGCCGCCGTTCCTTTTCGATGAGGAAGGCAACGAAGTCGCGTAGCAAGTTCACGGTAAGGAACGGGTGGCCGGCTGTCTCCGCGTAGATGGCGTCGACGAAGGCTGTGTCGAGCGATACCTGAGGACCCAGCACCTTCTGAGTGAACTGGGCGAACTCGCTTACGTCCAGGCCAGGTTCGTGTGCAAAGAGGGGGAATGGATCCTGTCGCACGAAGGGACTGAGCTGGTTCTGCTCCATCAGGATGAAGTGAGCATCGGGTTGCTGTCCGAGGAACACCAGGAGGTTCTCTCTAGCGAACCGGACCATCTGGTTGAGTAGTGGCTGAACCACCGTGTACCTGATGCCAGGACTGCTCTGCAAGGCTGCCTGAAGATCTCCGAAGAGCGTCTCGTACTCATCGAGAACGAAGACGGTGCGTCCTCGGTCAATCGGTTCTCCGTCCGCACAGTGGTTGACGAGGTCGGAGAAGAACGTGCCCGGGATGCGGAGACCCTTGTCCAGGGCAGCGCAGATGCGGTCGTAGAAGACGCCGTCATTGGCGAGCTCCCCGGTAGAGGAACAGGTCTGGCTGACCACGGCCGCTTCCCCGGTCGTTGATGCCAGGTCGAAGCCCGCGGTGGTCTTTCCGCTGCGCCGAACGCTGCACCAAAGCCGTACGCCGTTGCGGCTCTCGAAGGTCCGCAGCAGATCGTGCACGCTGTGCCGGTGGACGCGGTAGTACCGCAGCTTGCCTGGTTCCTCCAGTGGGAAGTCTCGGGCGAAGTTGTACTGCAGGGGTTGGCTGCGCACCGATGTGGTGCCCTGCCGATAGGACCGAGACACCAGCAGGCGGAGTACCTGGTCCCGAGTCAATGGGATGGAATCGACGACGCTGGTCTCACGGGGAACAGCGACGAC
Source organism: Kitasatospora sp. NPDC090091 (assembly GCF_044747365.1). NCBI lineage: Bacteria > Bacillati > Actinomycetota > Actinomycetes > Kitasatosporales > Streptomycetaceae > Kitasatospora > Kitasatospora sp. NPDC090091. Next base: position 28,516 of record NZ_JBIVDY010000009.1, on the reverse strand, counting down.
GGTCGCGCTCAGACGTTCGTCCTGCTCGATGAAGGTGCGCAGGTCGGACGGGAGGGGCGCCACAACGGCGGCGACTCCTCGCCGGACGGCATCCTCTAGATCGCGCCGGTCGACATAGCCGCCGTCGAGATAGCACTGCACCTCGATCATTTGCTGGTACGGCGACCGGGTGGAGGGGCGGAGCGAGATGTCGAGCCGGTGCTCCGTCACCGAGTACTGAGAGAGAGCTGGCAGCGGGACGTGCTCCCGGTTGTTCCCCAGCGTGTCGAAGGCGGAGACAGCGGGCAGGACGCTGCGGAGCAGGCCGTCGGTGAACTGACTGCGACCGATTCGCTTCTGGATCAGGAGCAGGTCATCCGTGACGAGGAACGGAAGCGTATGGAACCAAGCTCGCGCGTTCTCCGAGAGCACCTCCCGGCCGCTCCGCGCTCCGAAGGACACCCGTACGTAGCCGGTGATGATGGCGGACAGCATGCAGGAGTTCAGAGCGCGGAGACGGCGGGCAGACTCGAGGTCGGCAGCGGCCGGCAGGCGAGTGGAATAGAACTCGATGGGAAGGTCCAGGAACCGCTGAAGGCCGTTGAGCGACTTCATCAGAGCGTACGTCTCGGATCCGCCCTGCGAACTCTGGTAGTTGAAGCCCTTCTGGAAGATGTCCTGGGCGTGACTGGACAGCGCCTCAGAGATCTTGGGGAGCAGTGTCTTCACCTCTTCCGGGTCCGCCATGCGGTCCAGGGAGTAGGCGAAGTCCTCGGCGAGGCGGTCTCGGTAGTAGGTAGACCACTGGAAGATGTGCCGGTCACTCAGGTCCTGCAGTGCCGTATGGAACTCCTCCAGCCAGTAGTCCTCGGCCGGCGCGGCCGCCTGGGAGGATGAGGTCGAGGCAGGCGGGGGCCCGTACAACTTCTCGTCGAGCAGAGCCAACAGGACTAGCTTGCGTTTCTTGTGGAAGGCATGACCAAACACTGCCCGCAGCTGGCTCTCGCGAGCTTCCAAGTCATCAGTGGCGAGGCCCTTGATCAGCGTAGTCGCGAGGGCTTCAGCCTCTGCAGGCTTGACTTCCCTGCACAGACGCTCGACGTCCTGCAGGACAGTGTCAACATCGGGCATCAAACGTCCTTCTGAGGGTCCGTCATCAACCCCGGCATCCTATTCGAGGATCCTGCGCCCGCACGCCCGGATCGTGGCATCTCCGGTGGAGCTGCGCCTCGCCGCTTTCCAGCCTCTCGCCCCCAGTTGTAGCTGTCCGCCTGAGCGCAGGGTCAGCGGGGAGGACGGGCAGTCCTGCGGGTTGTGTATGTCTATGGGCGGGGCGCTCCGTGCTCCAGGTAGGTGGTTTTGGACTGTGTCTTGGCGGCATGGGCAGCATGGACGCGGCGGGCGAGGCGTGGGATGAGGAGTGCGTCGAGCTGGTCGGCGGTGTGGAAGGCGTACTCGCCGATCTCCACCTGGTCGACGGCGATGCGGTCGAGCTCGTCGGCTGGGAGGACGCCCCCGTCGAAGACGAAGAGGAGCTTGTCGCCCTCGGTGGGGTGAGGTGCCCAGTCGGCGACGAGCAGGCGACCGATCGGCGGGGTGATGGCGAGCTCTTCCTTGACCTCGCGGGCCGCGCCTTCACTTGGGGTCTCGCCCGCGTGAAGGTAGCCGCCGGGGATCTCCCAGCCGGGCTTGTAGGTCGGCTTGACGAGGAGGACGCGGTCTTCCTCGTCGAAGAAGAGCACCCCGGCGGCGGTGCGGGGCTGGGCTACGACCTCGTGGAGCTGGGAGTCGCTCATGGTGACGACTGTAGCCAGCGGACCGGGGTGGTCGCCGGGTCGACGGACGAAGTGGTAACGGACCGACTCGGGGCCCAGTTCCTCGGCGGGCACGGCTGGGTGGGCTCGCCGAGAATGCTCCTCGACGAGCCCACCCAGCCACGTCGTCACGCCACTGCCCGCTCCCAGCCGTAGCTTGAGAAGGCGGGACCGCCAGCGCGGTAGGCGGTGAGCGCCTGTGCGGCGGTGGGGAAGGCCGGCTCGGGGAGGTTGTCGGCGGGAACCCAGCGGGCGGTGAGGTGCTTGTCGGGTTCGGTGTTAGTGAGCTCGCCGGTCCACTTGTCGGTGGCGAAGACGAAGAGGACGAACTGGCCGGCCTGGTCCCAGCCCTGTTCGACGTGGATGACGTGGACGAGTTCGAGGTCCGCCGGGTCGACGAGCAGGCCGGTCTCCTCCTTGAGTTCGCGGGCGGCGGCCTCGTCGAGGGCTTCGCCCGGCTCGGCCTTGCCGCCGGGGACCGTCCAGGCGGGGTGTGGGGACCAGTTGCGGGCGGCGTAGTGCACGGCGGCGACCGTGTCGGTGCTCTTGTCGTGGACGATCACGCAGACCGAGTTCCGGCTGTTCATCACGCTGCTGTGCGTCACGGTGCGGACTCCTTGTCGAGGTGCCGGAGGATGTCGGTGGTCCAGGATGGCCTGGTGGTGTGCCAGCTGAACCGGTAGCCGTTGGTGCCGAGGTAGGGCGTGGTGAGGATGTGGTGGAACTCGCACCACGCGGCGAACTCGCGCCAGGAGCATCCGGGCAGGCCGCGCTGGCGAGGGTGGTGGTTGTAGGTGTCCACGGCCTGGCGGATGGTGTCCTCGGGCAGCGGACCGGTGGTCATGGCGGTGCTGACGACGAGCTTGGCGAGGTCGTAACCGAATGGTGCGAGGGTGAGGGAGTCGAAGTCGATGACGGCCACATCGGCGTCGGCGATGAGGAAGTTGCGCGGGTTGGCGTCCTTGTAGAAGGCGGCCGGCATGGTCGCGGCCCGCTTCAGCCAGTCGTCGGCGGCCTCGGGCGTCAGTGCTGGCTCCGGCACGGTGCCGGAGGCCAGGAGCTGGTGGAGGCGTTCGCGGCGGCCGTCGGCGAAGCCGGTGATGGTGATGGTGTCGTGGGTGTGCGGCGCGTCGAGGCGGGCTGCGTGCAGCTCGCGGGTGTGAGCGGCGGTGTGCTGGTGTCCGAGGAGGTTGGCCAGGGCCACCAGGTGGTCGGGACCGCCGTGTCGTCCTTCGAGGTGTTCGAAGTCGATCTCAGCGGGGCGGACTTGGACGATCCGGGGGATGCGCACGTCGGGGTTGGTACGGGCGATCCACCGGTGATGGGCCAGGGATTGCTGCTGGGCCTGGGCGCTCGGGTACGTCTTGGTGAAGGTCTTCATCGGCGGGCGGCCACGACGTAGGTGACGGTGGAGGTGGTCTCCAGCGGGCCGTTGCCGACGGTCTCCCGAAGTCGCCGAGCGATCTCCTCGACGTCACCACCGAGTTGGTACTTCGGGTTGGTGGCTGCGTACTCCGCGATGTGGTCGGCGTCGGTGAAGCGGAAGCGGTGTTCGTGGTGGACGACCTGCTGCACGTCGAGGTAGGTGCCGACGATGTCGGCCTGGTTGTGGCTGTGGAAGGTCTCGTACAGGCTCGGCTGGCTGGTGGCCTCGGGGTCGAGGCCGCTGGCGGCGATCACCTCGTCCAGCGTGCGGTAGCTGTCGGGCGACTTGGTGACCGTGATCGACAGCCCGCCGGGCGCCAGGCAGCGGGCGATCTCGGCGATCACTGCCGCCGGCCGGGGCGAGTGGTAGAGACAGAACGCGGCCACCGCGACGGCCACGGAGGTGTTGGGCAGGTCGATGGCATGGAAGTCACCGCGCAGGAACTCCACGCCCAGGCGGCCGGTGAGCCGGCTCCGGGCCTCGGCGAGGAGGGCGGTGGACTGGTCGAAGGCGATGAGCCTCGGCGGGTCGAGCCGCTCGGCCAAGGCGAGAGTGGTCGTGCCGCGTCCGCAGCCGATGTCGAGGACGGTGCCGCGCAGGCCGGTGGCGGCGAGGTCGGCGATGACGGTGGCGGGGTGGGGACCGGCGGTCTTCGCACGGGACAGCGCGCCGGTGCGCTGGGCGATGCGGCCCGCGTCGGCGTACAGGTCGCGGCGGACGCGGTCGGTGTCGAGGAACGGGTTGGCGGTCATGGACAGGTGGAGCCTTCCCGGTGCGAAGTGGGTCAGGTCATGTCTGTGGAGGGACGGCGGCGACGAAGCGGCGGGCGGCCCGGCGGCTGGTGATGGTGACGACGCGGGCGTGGCCGGCGTGCTCGGCGATCAGCGCGCGGACCTTGGGCCGCATCTGGCGCCGATAACCGAGGATGTAGCGGACGAAGCTCCAGGTGATGCGGTCGAAGACGCCCTGGGAGGTGTGCTGGCCACCGCGGTAGCGCCAACGTCGTTGCAGGATGCCGAGCAGGCAGACGACCGGGGGAATGTCGAGGAAGATGACGGTGTCGGCCCGCTTGAGGCGGATCGGGAGGGTGGAAGCGTAGTTCCCGTCGATCACCCAGCTGGGCCGAGCGACGAGCTCCTCCTGGAGAGCAGCGAACTTCTCCTGCGGCAGCGGGTTCCAGTCGGCGTCGTAGTAGACGCCGTCCAGGTGGGTCAGCGGGGCATTGATCAGTTCGGCGAGCTGGCGTCCGACGACGGTCTTGCCGCTGCCGCCGCAGCCCATGATGGCGATCCTGTCCATGCCGCTACACGCTACCGAGCCGTGCGACGGCCCGGCCCCCGACTTGTTCGGGCCACTCGGGCGAGATCTCCAGCGTGGTCATGCGCGGTCTCCTTCGAGCAGCAGGGGCGGGATGGCTGTGCCGCCCAGCGCGGCGGTGAGGGTGTGGAGCTGGCGGCTGAGGCGGAACGGGTCGAGCCGGTCGATGCAGCGGGCGATCAGGTCGGCGTGGGCCTGGCTGCCCGCGATCCGGGCGAGCGCGGTGACGGTGGCCACGACGTCGGCCGCGCTCGTGACGATCAGCTCGCGCGGGACGACCGTCTCGGCGGCCCGCAGGGCGCGCGGGGCCAGCGGCAGGCAGCCGGCGAGGACGGCCTCGAAGAGTCGCTGGGTGAACTGGCCGGTCCTCGCGTACCGGTCCGGGGCGAGGAGCACGGTGGCCACTGCGGAGCGGTAGGTGGGGGCGACCTCGTCGAAGGGGATGCGGCCGGTGAAGCTCACATGCGGCCAGCGGGCGGTGCTGCTCCACTTCCCGGCCACCCGGTGCGGCAGTTGGGCGGCGGCAGGGGCGAAGAACTCCTCGAAGGCGGTGTCGCGGTCGTACTGGTTGCCGATGTAGACGAGTGGCAGCAGGCGTTCCTCGGCCGCGAGCGCGGCCGGGTAGGCCCGGTCGAGGGCGTCGTCGGCGACCGGGAATAGCAGGCTGGCCGCTCCCGGCGACGGGTACAGGGCCGGTTCGCACACCTGCAGGTGCGGAACAGTCCTCAACGGGTCGTCGGCGGGCAGCTGTTGGTCCTTGTCCCACAGCACCGTGTGGACGGCGAGCCGGTGGGTGTAGTGGTCGAGGAGTCTTTGCTGCCGGTGCAGGTCGCAGGTGTGCCCTTCGGTGCCGCAGGCGGTGGTGTTGCGGCCGGGGATCGGCCAGCGCCACTCCAGGAACAGGGCGTCGATCTCGGGCAGGCCGCCGTCCCATTGGTAGGTGGCAGTGAGATCGGTGCCGGCCTCGGCGAGATCGCGGTTGGCCTGGAGGAAGATAATCTCGTGTCCGGCGGCGATCAGGCCGTCGACCAGGGTGCGGCGATGGCTCCGCCCGCCGTCGGGTGTGTCGATGATCCCGGAGCCGAGGAAGCCCCAGAAGCTGTAGCCGACCCTCATGCCTTGGTCACCCACCAGTCCTCGATGAGGAGCGCGTCCAGCCCGGACTCGGCCAGGCAGTCCAGCGCCATCTCCGGGGTGCCGCAGATCGGCTTGCCCTTCACGTTCAGGGAGGTGTTGATCAGGACCGGCACGCCGGTGATCTCGGCGAAGGCGGTCAGGATGTCGGCCAGGAGTGGGTTGTCCCTGGGCGAGAGAGTCTGCACCCGGGCAGTGCCGTTGGCGTGGACGATGGCCGGGATCGTCTGGTGGGCCAGGTCGGTGACCGGGGAGGCCATGGACATGAACGGGGCTTCCTGGCCGAGCGTGAAGTAATCGGCGGCTTTGTCGGCCAGGACCACGGGGGCGAACGGCCTGAACTGCTCGCGGAACTTCACCGTGGCGTTGAGCCGGTCGGCGACGCCGGGCCGCAGCGGTGAGGCGAGGATCGAGCGGTGGCCGAGAGCACGTGGGCCTGCCTCCAGCTTGCCCTGGAACAGGCCGATGATCGTGCCCTTGGCCAGCTCCCGGGCTGCGAAGCCTGCCGGGTCGTCCAGGCGCCGGGCGGCCATCCCCGGTCGTGGTTCGGCCGGCAGCTCCAGGCCGGGGAAGGACGGGCCGAGGTAGCAGGCCCGCGCCAGCCCGGTCGGGAGGTCCCCGTGCCGGTCGAGGTGGACCGCAGCGGCGGCACCGATCGCGGTGCCGGAGTCACCGGGCGCGGGCGGTACGGCGACCTCGTCGAACAGCCCGGAGGCGATGATCTTCCCGATGCTGACGCAGTTCATCGCCACCCCGCCGCCCACGCACAGCAGCCGGGCACTCGTGCGTTCGCGGGCGATCCGCGCCAGGTGCAGCATCACCTGCTCGGTGCGCTCCTGAAGAGCGGCTGCGAGGTCGGCGTGGACCGGAGCGACCTCCTCGTCCGGGCGCCTGGGCGGGCAGGCGAGCGCGGTGAAGGCGGTGGTCAGCCGGGGGTAGCGGCGGTCCATGACCCGCAGGCCGATCAGCCGGTGGTCGAGGACGAATCCGTTGGTGGTGAGCCGGACAGCCTTGGCGAACAGCCCGCGGAACCGCTTCGGGTCGCCGAGGGCGGCCAGCGCCATGACGGTGCCCTCCTCGTCCCCGCGCCGCCAGCCGAGATGCTCGGTGACGGCGCCATACAGGTAGCCGAGGGAAGCGGGGTCGTCGAGGGCGTGGACGATCCGATACGAGCAGCCGGCCGCGCTCTGCCGCGCGTAGCCGATGGTGGTGGTCTGGGTCTCGCCGAGGCTGTCCACCACGAGGACGGCGGCGTCCTCGTAGCCGGAGGCGGCGAAGGCGTACAGCCCATGAGCGCGGTGGTGCAGGACTGGCTCCACAGCAGCGTTTGGGAAAGCGCCGGCCAGACGGGCGAGCCGCCGGCGGGTGTTGGCGGCGACCTGAGCGAACGAACGGGCCCGGGGCAGCGCCCTCGCTGCCGTGATCGGCCGCAGGGTGTGGGTGAGAGCGGAGGGGACCGCCCGCAGATAGTGCTGCGGGGTGAAGTTGTACGCGACGGTGCCGATGTCGGCGAGGGTCAGGCCCGCTTCGTCGAGGAGCCACTCCACGGCCTTGGCCGGGTAGCTCTTGTCGTGCTTGACGGCGCTGAGCCTCTCCTCCTCGACGAAGCCGACGAGTCGGCCGTCGACGAGCAGGGCGGCGGCAGAGTCGTGGGTGTAGGAGCACAGGCCCAACACGGTGCTGCGGTTTGCGGCCACCTCAGTCACCTCTTCGCCGGGATCGCCGGAATGGGCATGGCCGCGAGCGGGATCTTCTGCTCGCGCTGGTCATACCAGAGCGCCAGGGTCTCGGGCAGGGGCCCGGTCGCCTCGGCGGCCCTGGCCCGGGCCTCGTCGCGGCGACCGGCCTTCCACAGCCGGTAGCTGGCCAGGACGGAGGCGAAGCCGTCCCAGACCGGGTGACCGACGGCCTCGCCCACGGTGACCTGCTTCAACATCAGGTCGAAGTCCTCCCACGGGATGCCGAGCGGCTGCCAAGCGGGTGAGGCGGGCGCGTCGGCGGCGAGGCTCCAGGCCGTGTCCTGGTGCTGGGCGTACAGGTGCAGGGAGTCCACGTGGTGGTGATAGTCGCCGACCTCGGCGCCGAGCCATCCAGCCATCAGCTCGTGCAGGACGGTGGTGGTGATCAGGTCGTACGGAAGGCCGAGCCACACGTCCTGGCTCCGCATGCTGGTGTGCATCTCCAGCCGGCCCTCGCGCAGGTAGAAGCGGTATCCGAGGGTGCAGGGCACGTCCTTGTGGCCGACTGTGTCGCGCGCGGGGTCGAAGATCTGGACGACGGCGCGGCGGCTCTCGCTGTCGCGGGACAGCTGGCGGCGGACGTAGTCGAGCTGGTCCAACTGCCCATGCCAGCGCCGCAGGCGCGGACCGTAGGCACCCTGGAGGGCGCCGTGGTCGGTAAGGCCGGCCAGGCGGCTGTTGAAGTCGTGGATCCAGTCGGCGCTGGAGCCGGAGAGGATCCACACGGTCTCGGCGGCGGCGAACGCGGGGTTCAGCACCCGGTACGGGCCGAGGTGGACCATCCGGGCGGCTGGGTTGGTCAGCTTGAGGTAGGCGCCCATGAGCTCGGCGGTGGCCATGCCGCGCGGTGCGACGCTGCGGCCCTGGCTCAGGATGGCCTTGCCGGCACGGGTGAACAGCGCGTTCGCGCTGTCCGCGGTGGTGACGAACACGATTCCTCCGATGGGAACGACGGGGCAGGATCGTTCAGGCGCCCACGGGCTGCGGGGAGTTGGCGTTGAGGTGGGCGAGCTGGCGCGAGACGCCCTGGGTGAGGGCGGTGCGGGGCTTCCAGCCCAGGAGGGCCACCGCCCGGGAGTTGTCGGCGAGGGTGGCCTCGACGTCGCCGGCCTGGACGGGTAGCCGGTTGACCGGCACGGGGTGGCCGGTCAGCTCTTCGACGGCGGCCAGCACGTTCAGCACGGTGGTGGTGACGCCGGTACCGATGTTGAGGACCGTCGTGCCGATCGGGGCGGTCGCGGCGGCGATGGCGGCTCGGACCACGTCGCCGACGTAGGTGAAGTCCCGGCGCTGGCTGCCCTCGCCGTAGAGGTTCAGGGCGGGTCCGCCGAGCGCCGCCGTGAGTGCGCGGCCGATCAGCATGTCATCACGCTGGCGAGGGCCGTAGACCGTGAACAGGCGAAGTGCCACCGCGGTGACGGTGGAGGTGGCCTTGCCCGCGTGGGCCAGGCAGAGCTGTTCGCCGGCGAGCTTGCTGATCGCGTACGGCGACTCGGGGCTCGGCACGATATCCTCGCCGGCCGCGTCGCCGCTCGTGGTCCCGTAGACGCTGGAGGAGGAGGCGTAGACCAGCCGGGGAACGCGGACGTCCTCGCAGGCGGCCAGTACGCGCTCGGTGGCGAAGACGTTGCAAGCGGTGTACTCGGCGAACCGCTCGCCCCAGGAACTGCGGACACCTGGCAGTGCCGCGAGGTGGAAGACCGCGTCGGCCTGCAGGAACAGTGCCGTGAGCGGGCAGGCCCTCAAGTCGGCGGCGACAAAGGTGAAGCCGGGGTGGTCGAGGGCTCCTGCCAAGTTCGCCGCCGCACCGGGGTCGGTGCGGGGGTCACGGCGGTCCACGCCGATGACGGTGGCACCCTCGCCAAGGAGGGCGTCGACCAGGTGCGAGCCGATGAAGCCGGCGGCTCCGGTGACGACCGCCCGAGACAGGGCGCGTCCTGGTGTTGCCTTGTTCTGCATTGAAGTCCCCCAAGGATCTTGCCGTTGGCGTCTGGGCCGACGGCGCCGGGCGGTCAGGCCGTGTGCGGCGTGCGCGGGTGGGTGCCGTCGAGCGCCGTGGCGTGGCTGAGGGCCGATGCGGCGAGCTGGTGCTGGACGGCCACCCCGAGCAGGGCGAGGCACAGGACGTGGCCGAGGGCCCACAGGCCGGTGAGAGCCGAGCCGATGGGGTTGCGGGCCGCACAGCGGCGTCGCCTGCCCGGTGTTCCGCTCACGATGTGGATCATCACCTTCTCCTCCGAAGCTCCCTGCGCGGACCCGCGCAGATCAAGGCGCGTGCTGCCCAGCGGTCGGCCGGTGGCGAGGCTCGTTGCCTTGGCGGCCGGGGCGTGTCGAAACCATCACGCACCGCAACCCCGACCTGGAAGGGCTGGTGATGGTCAGTCAGGTCAGGTGTTGGTCAGAATGGTCAGAATCACCCAACGGCGAAGGGGCGCACCGCAGGCTGCTGTACGTTGGCGTCGAACCTGTCAGCCGCATCGGACTTCGAGGTCACCTGTGGACGAAGGGTCTGTTCTCGGCGACTGCCTCAAGCGACTCGGCTGGTCGCCCGACAAACTGGCACGCGAGATCAACCGCGTGCGCCCGAACAGCATCAGCCCGAAAGCGCCCTATGGCTGGATCAAGGGCTCCACGCCGCGCGGCTCGCTTCCGCAGATCGTCGCGTCGATCCTCTCGCACCATCTGAGGGAGACGGTCACCGCCGAAGCCCTGTGGCCTGCGAAAGTCATCGCGCCCGGTGCCGACGGCTGGCTACAGCAGCCCTGGTCGCAGGACGGTACCTGGGAGGGGCTCGGATCATTCACGGCCGGTCCCCTCCGCTCTGGCCTCGGGGTGTCGCAGGCCCTGTCCGGCCAGGGACTCATCGGCCCGGCCGTTGACTGGCTGACGACACCGGACGAGCCGGTAGCAGGGCGGCCCAGCGGGGAGGCGATCAGCCCCCAGGCCATCGACGTTCTCGCCGATCGCGTCGCCCAGCTCCGCCGGCTCGACGATGCCCAGGGCGGCCCGCTGGTGCTGGACTGGATCACCCAAGACCTGAACTGGGCCGCACACTTGGCCCGCAACGGCACCTACGATCCGGCCATAGGGCAACGCCTCCACAGCGTGCTCGCCGAACTCGCCCAGCTGGCCGGCTGGCTCGCCTGCGACCTCGGTCGCAACGCCCTCGGCCAGCGGTATCTCCTCTTCGGACTCCGCGCCGCGCACACGGCCAACAACCGCGCGCTCGGCGCGAACATCGTCTCCTGCCTCAGCTACCAGGCCACCTGGCGCAGTGCGCACGACGAGGCGCTTCGCTTGATCAAGATCGCCCGTCAGGGCGTCGGTGGCACACCCGGCGGCGTGGTCCACGCCCTCCTCGCCACCAGGCAGGCCCGTGCTCATGCCCAGCTGGGCCAACTGGACGACTGCGCTCGGACCCTCGATGAGGCAGCCGCCCTGGCTGAGTCCGCAGCGGACAGCGGCACACCCTCGTGGGCCTACTGGGTGACACCGGCTGTCCTGGCCGCCGATGCTGGCCGCGCATGGCTCGAACTCGGCCGTCCCGAGGTCGCCGAACGCCACCTGGTGCGTGGCCTGCAGCTGTTCGGTGACGAGCAGCCCCGGAACCGGCTGCTGCACACGATTTCCCTGGCGGAAGCCCGGCTGCGGCGGCACGACCTCGACGGTGCAGCCGAGGCCACCCGCCAGGCCCTCGATCTCCGCTCGTACCTCGACTCCGGCCGCGCCAGACAGCGGATGGCCGGCCTACGCCACGGGTTCGAGCACTCCGACAGCCCATTGGCGCGCGACGTCACAGACGAGATCGGCGCCGTCCTGGCCGCGTAGCCTGGACTTCCGCACGCACCCGAGGAACCGAATGTACGTCCGCACACAGGTCCCGCTGGCTCCGCTCACCACGCTCGGCATCGGCGGCAACGCCGCAGTCCTCGCCGAGCTGACCGACCCCGCCGACTTCCCCGACGTCGTCGACCTGGCCCGTCGAGAGACTGCTCGGCCCTTGGTCCTCGGCGGCGGCAGCAACATCCTCGTGGCCGACGCCGGGTGCGGCGTGCCCGTCGTGCGCATGGCCACCCAGGGTGTGGCGTTCGAGCGCGGTGACGACGGCGAGGCGGTCACCGTCACCGTCCAGGCCGGCCACATGCTCCAGGCCCTCGTCGAGGAGACCATCTCCAACGGCCTGACCGGGATGGAGACGCTGATCGGCATCCCCGGCACGGTGGGAGCCACGCCGGTCCAGAACGTCGGCGCCTACGGGCAGGAAGTCGCGGACGTCCTCGTGCGCGTCACCGCCTGGGACTGGGTCACCGGCCGCGAGGTCACGCTCTCGGCCGAGGACTGCCGGCTGGGCCACCGCACCAGCATCTTCAAGCTCTCCACCCGCTGGACGCTCCTCACGGTGACGTTCCGGCTCCGGCGGTCCGAGCTGAGCACCCCGATCACGTACGGGATGGTCGCCAGGGTCCTCGACGTCCCCAAGGGCACGCCGGTTCTCCTTGCCGACGCGGCTGCCGCCGTGCTGACCGTGCGCCGCAGCAAGGGCATGGTTCTCGACCCCGGAGACAGCGACAACCGCAACGTCGGCAGCGTCTTCCTCAGCCCTGTCGTCGACGAGAAGCAGGCCGAGAAGCTCCGGGTCGAGCAGGCACCCGTGAACACCTTCCCCGACGGCCTGGCCAGGGTCAGCGCCAGCTGGCTGATCAAGGCCGCCGGGTTCGCCCTCGGCCAGCCGATCGCCCCGGGTATCCGGATGTCGACCAAGCACTTCACGCTCGTCGCCGAAGGCCACGCCACCGCCGGTGCGTTCGCCGAGGCATCCAGGACGGTCGCCGAGAGCGTGCAGGAGGTCACGGGAATCCAGCTGACCCCCGAGCCCGACCTCTTCGGCGACGAACCCGCGTACCTACGCCTCAAGCAGAGCGCGCTCGCTTCAGCAGCACTCTGACGGGGCTGGCCAACCCGGACGGTCGCTTCGCAGGCCTGGCCTGGCACTCCTCCCCGGTGAAGATGCTCCCTACCCGGCGGTGGCCAGGCCACCCAGGTTCAGGCCGACCGTCTTCGCTGTACGCAGTGCCGCTCGGGCACGTGCGGCACCGTTGCGGGTCACCGCTTCGCCTCCGCCGACGGTGAGCATGCGGGTCCCGAGGCCCGCACAGGGGCGGCAGATGCCCGGCTGAGGCACGGGGTCGTGACACTTGGCGCACTCGGCGTACCGGGCCGCTACCGGGCGCACAGAGGCCGGTACGGGTGGCATCTTGCGCTCCAAGCGGTTGCGCAGCACCGCCACTGGCGAGTAGACCGGGCTGGGCAGGCCGGGCAGGAGGGCAGCGGCAAGGTCGGCGCTGGTCGCGCCGCGCTCCAGCCAGTGGGCCACCAGCGGCGCAAGCGTGCGCGCTTCGGGCTCGCCGAGGTACAGGCGCGGCTCGGGCCGGATCACCCGGAACAGCGTGGCGACCGCTTCGCGGACCTGCGCGTCCGGCATCGCCGGAGCGTTGTTGGCGTCCTGGTGTTCCTCCTCCCGCCCTCCCGGCTCCTCGTCCGCCTGGTCGGCGGTCGCCTGGCCGTTCGCGGGGCCGGTGGGGAGGGAGGGTTCTTTGTGCCGGGTACTTTCAATTAGGGCGCCAGCATCACCGGTGGTCGCTTCACCGGAGACCGGACGGGTGGCACCCGGCAGCGGTGGGAGCTGCGGGGTGTCGTAGACGTGGGTCTCGGTGCGGATGGTGCCGTCGGGCATGCGGATCTTCTCGACGCGGTAGAAGCCGGCGTCGGCGAGCTCCTTCAGGGCCTTGCGGATCGCGCCGCGGCCCTGAGGGCTGGTGTCGGCCATGTGCCGACCGTCCTCGCGCCAGCCGTCGGGGCGGGAGAGGAGATCCGCGAGCAGGCCGCGGGCGGTGTAGGACAGCTGCCGGAACTGCAGCATGCAGTTGGGCAGCACCGTGAAGTTGCGCACGTGGGCGCTACGATGGACACGCATCGGGAGGTCGCACTCCTGTTGCCGGACCCCGGGGTGTTACCAGCACCGCCGGGGTCGCCTATTTTCGATTGGACCACGGAACGTAGCACGTACGCCGTCGAAGATCGACGCGAACGTCGAGCGACCACCATCACATCGCTCGACGTGACTGACGCGTAGTCAGGATGCAGGCTGTGGCTGGCTGATCTCGTCCGAGCTGCCGTCGAGCAGGCGACCCTGTGCGACGATAGGACTGCCGCGTCCGTTCGCCTCGCCGCTCTGGCGCGAAAACCTGTTGGGGCCAACCGGTTTGGCGCTGAGCGGGTGAGCCGACCTGCAGGAGATAGCTGCTCGTGCCCACCTTACGGTCAAGCAATCAAGGAAATGCTGGCCCTCTGTCGACGGCGCTGGCGCGCGCGGTCATAGCCGTGTGTCGGGACGCGCTCCATTGGCGCGACGATCTGCGGGCCATCTTCCTCGCCGCTGGGGTGTCACGCTCCCACTATGAACGTTACGACCGGCCGGAGCTGAGCAAGGCCAAGATCGCCCGCGCACTTCTCGATGACCTCGGCGAGGTGGGCGCGGCTGGCTACGGCGTCCAACGAAGGGTCGTTGAAGAGCTGTGCCAGATGAATCGGCCGCATGCAGATGCACCAGACCAACACGCCGGCAAGGAAGCTCTGGCCGAGCTGAAGCGCGAAGCTACAGCGGAGCGGATTCTCGTCAATCCCGAGCAGGCCGCTGCAGAAGCGCGGAAGGCGGCAGAGAAGCGGCGTCTGCAGGCAATTGCCGAGAGGCGGTTGGTCGTAGGCGAGTTGCGCGATGAGTTCATCGCGTTGGTGCAGATGCAGCAGGGGCAGAGCACCCAAGGCCGCGGGTACGGCCTTGAAAAGCTCCTGGTCCAGCTCTTCAAGGTTCACGATCTTGACTACCGCCCGCCGTACCGCATGGCCCGAGAGCAGATCGACGGCTCCTTCCACTTCCGCGGCTTCACCTATCTCGTCGAGGCCCGATGGCGTTCTGCGCAGCCTGACCTGGGTGATCTCCTCGACTTCAAGGGGAAGGTGGACGGGAAGCTCGATAGCACAAGGGGTGTCTTCATTTCGATGGCTGGGTTCGATCCGGACGTTCTCGACCACTTCGTACGCAACTCCCGGGGGAGTCGCAACAACATCATCATGTTCACCGGCCAGGACGTTTCCCAGCTCTTCGAGGGAAGCATCGGGTTGGTGGACGCGCTCACCAAGAAGGTTGATGCTGCCGAGCAAGAAGGGGTAGCGCTCCGAGAACTGTGAGGCGGGGCGGATCCTTACTCAAGGAGCCGCCCCTGTCCGCTCAGCTGTTCCAGATCGTTCCGGCCAGGAGGCCGTCGAAACCCAGCCCGGTCATGGCGTCATCGAAGGCGTCCCACTCGCGTTCGGGTGCGGTGAAGTGTTCGTCGAACTCGTCGCGGGTGAGATCGGGCTCGTGCCATTCAGCCGCGCAACGGCAGCGGACGAAGACTTGGCGGCGGACGTTGAGGAGGAGCCAGTCGCGGTCGGCGTCGCACTCCGGGCAGGTGATGGTGATGCCACGTAGGTCGAGGACGTTGGGGTGGGGGACGGCACGAATCACGGGGCGGTCGAAGGTGTTCCAGTCGGCGTTGGCGGGGTTGGTCACAGGCGCCTCCAGGAGTGCCGGTCGGTCGGAACGACCACAAGACACCCTGGTGCGAGAATGTTCCAAACCTGCCCAAATGACATCGAATCGACACCAACTTCCAAGGCTGAGTGCCGCCTTGCACTCGTCCGGATTGTGGTACGCCGGGTGACGTGTGTACGTGCGTCCCGCTACCTGCCCACGAGTTCGGCTGCGGTGGCGTCGACCCGTGCGACAGCCTGCTGGACGAGTTCAAGGGCCGCACCGAGCTCGGCGGGGTGATGGAAGCCGCTGGCGTTGAGCACGAAGGTGATCTGGTTCAGGTTGTTGCCGACGCGGGCCAGTTGAGTGCGGCTGCCGGCCAACTCGTCGATCGCGCGGTCGAGGCGGTCTTGCGGATCGCCGGCACTCAGGCCGCGGGCGTCGTTGAGGGTGCTGGTGGCGCAGAAGCGGGCGATCGTCTGGCTGCGGTCAGCGGCGGCTCGGCGGATCTCTTCGTATTCGGCGGCGTTGTATCGGACGGTCACTCGGTGCGGGCGCTGCTGCGGGTCACGGTGGCGGCGACGCGGTTGGCGAGTGGGGTGGCTCGGAGTGATGTCCTCAAGGCTGTCGCTCCCTTCCCCTACCTCGCTCGGCACCCCCTGGTGCCGAGCTGCCGGTGACAAGTCGAGCGCCCCCGCTCGACTTGCCGCCGGCTGTCCCGCGCCGACCGGCGAGGGACCTGCGTGGGGCCGCCTCTGGGGCGGTCCCACGCGATAGCTTGCTGCGCCAGGGGCGGTCAGTTCGGACGCGAGTCGCGGATCACCCTTGAGAGTAAGCGAGTTGAGGAGCGCTTCCAGGTCGCCGCCGGGGCTGTCGGTGTGCCCGGGGTTGGGCTGGTGGATCGTCAGAGGGGACTCCTGGGGGTGCGTGGGGAGGTGGGCGGGACCGGACCGGGCCTGGTCGGGATCACAGAGAGGGGATCCGGGTGCCTCGCGGGACGGCGCCGAGCGAGGCACCCGGGGTGAGCGGAAGTGCCGGGATCAGATGCTGGCGGCGGGACCGTCGTCGTCCGGTTCGTCCGGACGGACCATCCTCATGACCGTGGTGAGGCGTCCGTCGGACAGCGTGAGGCCCTGTGCGCGGACCGCGTCCCGGACGACGGACCGGCTCAGCCTCCCGGTGTCCGTCCACGCTCGGACGGCGATGCCGGCCAGCTCGTCCAACGACGCGCCTGCCGGTCGGCCGACGGGCCGGGGCTCCGGAACCTGTCCGGCAATTCCGCTCGGCCCCTGGCCTGCGGCTTCTTGGTCCACGGTGTCGTCGGTCCGGGAGTGCTCCGCGCGGTCTGGGTCTGTCCATGGGAGGTCCTCGCCTGCGGACGGACGGTCTGAGCGGAATTGCCCGTCCGGTTCCGGTTCCGGGTCCGGTCCCGGACAGCGGTCCCTGTCCGGTCCGTCCGCAGGCCGCAACGGTCCGGCGGTCCGGTTCGGTCCGGTCTGGTGGACCTCCACGGTCTGGTCCGGTCCGGCGGACCGTCCGTCGTCCGGAGACCGTCCGGTCTCAGAAGAGGGGACGGGGACCGAGTTGCGGACCACCGGTTCACCGTTCGACTGGACGACGGGCCGGATATGGCGGGTGGTGTGGATGCCGAGGTGGACGGCTCCAGCGAGGGCGAGAGGGGAGATGGCGGACAGAACGCCGACCGTCGTGTCGCTCAGGTGCAGGTGTCCAGCGGTGGCCAGGGCCTGCTGGTTGAGCCGGACGGCGTGGAGGGTGTTGGCCCAGATGCTGGCGGCGGTGGAGGTGCCGAACAGCAGCCACACGTACGCGCGGGCGGTGAGCGGGGCGGTTCGCAGAAGTAGAAGGGCGCGGACGCTGTAGGCGACGAACCCGTCCACGATGAGCGGGAACAGGTAGGCGAGCTGGTCGCGGATGTGGATGGCGAGGGCCATCTGGCGCAGGGCGTCGTAGGAGAGGGCGAAGCCGGCGGCAGCGAGCAGGCCGATCGCGGCGAAGTCCCAGAGGGTCACACGGCTGGTGCGGGCGGCGCGGTCCGTGGTGGGCATGTGGGTGGTGGTCCTCCTTGGGGGCGGTCGAGGTGTTGGTGGCGGTGGGCCGTTGCATCCGTATTGGGCGTCCACGGCCCTTGTCCCGGGTGGCCCTGCCCCGACCCGAGGAGCCGAATGGCGACCGTTTACGACACCTGGCACAAGACCCACCCCCGCCCCACCGACAAGCCCTGCCGTGAGCACAAGGGCAAGTACCCCACCGCCGACCACGGCAAGGGCAAGCGCTGGCAGGTCCGCTACCGCGACCCCAGTGGGGAGCAGCGCAAGCTCAACTTCACCCGGCGGACCGACGCCGACGCGGAGGCTTCGCGCCTCGACAACGACCTCAACCGCGGGGCCTACATCGACCCCGCGCTCGGCAAGGAGACGTTCCGTGAGGTCGGCGAGCGATGGCGCGCGAGCGCCGTCCACGGGTCGAGCACCGTAGAGCGCGTCGACCGGGCGCTTCGCCTGCACGTCTACCCGATCCTCGGCGACGGGGCCATCGCGGGCTTCAAGACCTCGGAGATCCAGGCGTGGGTCAAGGACCGCTCGAAGGTCCTGGCGCCGTCGACCCTGCGGGTGCACTACAGCTACGTGACCGCGATCTTTCGCGTAGCGGAGCTCGACCGCCAGATCCCGTTCAACCCGACGAAGGGGGTGAAACTGCCGCCTCCGCCGCGCAAGGAGATCGTCCCGCTCGCCGTCGAGGTCGTGGCGGCCCTGGTCGACGCCGCTCCCGGCTGGTACCGGGTGCTACTGCTCCTGGCGGCGGCCTCGGGGCTGCGGCAAGGCGAGCTGTTCGGGCTTGAGCCGGCGCACATCGACTTCAAGCGCGGCACGGTCCAGGTGAAGCAGCAGGTGGTCAGCCCTGATCGGGGCGAGCCCTACCTCGCGCCGCCGAAGACCCACGAGAGCTACCGGACGGTCCCGGTGGCCAAGCCCGCGATGGACGCGCTGGCGGCGCACCTGGAGAAGTACCCGGCTCGCCGGGTCGATATCGAGGACCGCACCGCCCCGCGCCCCTCCAAGTGGAAGCGGCGGAAGGCGCTGCTCGTCTTCACCAACGAGCGCGGCGAGGCGATCCGCCGCGCGGCCTGGGCCTCGGTGTGGGAGACCCTCGTGCGGGTGGCCGACAAGGCCCTGCGGAAGCAGTACGAGGGCGCGCTCAAGAGCTGGGAGCGACGAGGCCGGCCGGACGACGCGGAGCCGACGCTCCGTCAGGTGCCGGACGACGCCACGATGCACGACCTCCGGCACTTCTACGCCTCGGTGCTGATCAAGCACCGCGAGAGCGTCAAGACGGTGCAGAAGCGTCTCGGACACGCCAAGCCGTCGATCACGCTCAACACCTACACGCACCTGTGGCCGGACGAGGAGGACACAACGAGGGCTGCGATCGAGGCTGTCTTCAGTAGCGCACCCTCGATGTGCCTCCCCGGGCCAAGGCGTTGAGTTGTGGGGCGGCGCTCGCACGGTAGGTATCCGGCCGCGCAACGGGTGGCCGTCGTTTAGACGTGCACCATCTACCACAGAGCCGTCGTGCAGCGTGGGGTCATTCCTCGAACGTAAGTCCTTGGTAGGTCACCTGGCTTGACATCAGGGCGCGTTGTCAGTTGCTTCCCCTACCGTGCGAGATGGAGTGTTCAACTCGACGAGGAGGACTGCCATGGCCGAGCAACTGCGCCGGAACTACAGCAACGCCACTGTGGCCGCGCTGATGACCCTGGCCCGAGGCGGGTGCTACGCGCCGCGCTGCGGGGCGCCGACAGTGCGCGTCATCGACGGGGAGCCGATGCTGAATCTCGACATCGCGCACATCCGAGCCCTCAAGCCGGAGGGGAAGCGGTTCGACGCGACGTGGACCCTGGAGCAGAGGAACAGCTTCGCCAACTTGTTGCTGCTGTGCAACGTGCACCACAAGCGGGTCGACGGCGCAGGCGGAGAGAACTACACCGTGGAGATCCTTGAGGAGTGGAAGCGCGTTCGTGAGGCGGACGGACGAGATGCCCTGGCGGGACTGAGCGGTCTGACCGAGGCACGGCTGGTGGAGATGATCTACGAAGCGCAGGAAGCGTACGTCGAGCGGATCGGTCCCCTTCTGGGGAGCATCGCGAAGGAGATGCCAGAACTGGCGTCCCTGATGAAGGTCCTCAGGGCGGACCTGGAGGTGCTGCGCGGAAGCCGGCTGGGGGTCTCCGAGGACACGGCTTGGATGCTCCACGAGGCCAGCAACGGGCTCCAGCACCTTCAGGACAACGCCCCTTGGCTGCATGAGGCCAGCCGTGACCTGCGCCACCTTCAGGACAATGCTCCGCTGCTCGCGAATGCCGTCAGCACCCTCTCGCGGCTGGCTGATCTGCCGTCGTCGCTGAGCTCGGCTGCCAGCGACGTTCGGAGGGCGGCTGCGGCGTTGGCAGACGCAAAGTACTGACGGTCCCGGGCGCGACGCGGAATCGATCGAGGTGTCGATGACTGACTCGACGCCCACGCCGCTGGTCAGAATCCGACCCTTCTCGACAAGGGCACAACGAGGGTCATCGGCGGCGGTTGTTCCCGCCGAAGTGCCCTCGTTGTGCCCTGTGGCCATCTAGAGCCTGCGTTTCCGCAGGTCAGCGGCATCGACTAGCGGTAGTTGACGAACTGGATCGCGAAGTCCAGGTCCTTGCCCTTGAGGAGCGCCTGCACGGCCTGCAGGTCGTCACGGCTCTTCGAGCTGACCCGCAGCTCGTCGCCCTGGACCTGGGCCTTCACGCCCTTGGGGCCCTCATCGCGGATGATCTTCGCGACCTTCTTGGCATCGTCCTGGGAGATGCCCTCCTTCACGTCCGCGAAGATCTTGTACTCCTTGCCGGACAGCTGCGGCTCCTTGGCGTCCAGAGCCTTCAGCGACAGCCCGCGCTTGATGAACTTGCTCTGCAGCACGTCCAGCACGGCCTTCACGCGCTCCTCGCCGCTGGCCTTCATCTCGATCGTTTCGCCGGAGCGGCTGATGTCGGCGCCGACGTTCTTGAAGTCGAAGCGGGTGGCGATCTCGCGGGAGGTCTGGTTGATCGCGTTGTCGACCTCCTGCCACTCGACCTTCGAGACGATGTCGAAACTGGAGTCGGCCATGGGTGTTGGTCTCCTTGATGCTGTGGCTTCACTGGCACGGCCCGCCCCACCGGGCGACCGCCGCCCCAGCCTATCCAGCACCACCCCGCCGCTGCCCGCGACGAGCGCACCGCGCGCCTTGATCATCACGTGACCAACCGAGTGGCGAACCACCCCCTGGCATCGGGTATCGTTTACGGAGTCGAGCGGGGGAAGCCCCGCGAGACACCAATCCTGGCTGGTTGCCCGAGCGGCCAAAGGGAGCAGACTGTAAATCTGTCGCGCAAGCTACGCAGGTTCGAACCCTGCACCAGCCACTGGATTACCAGACCGGCCCCGAACAGCGGAAACGCTGTTCGGGGCCGGTTCTGTTTTGGGGGGTCAGGGGGTGGCGAGGAGGAGGGTGGTGGCGGCGGGGGTGTCGGGGGCGGTGTAGGTGGGGGTGGGGTGGGACGGGGGGAGTGGCGGGGGCGGGGCCGGGGTGATCCAGATGGAGCGCAGGCCGACGGCGTGGGCGCCCCGGAGGTCGGTGGCGGGGTTGTTGCCGACCATCCAGGCGTCGGGGGTGAGGGTGCGGCCGAGGCGGGCGGCGGCGAGGTGGAAGATCTCGGGGGCGGGCTTGCGGGCGCCGGCCTCCTCGGAGACGCAGACGGCGTCGACGGCCGGGAGCAGGCCGGTGCGGGCGAGTTTGGCGCGCTGGATGTCGGTGCAGCCGTTGGTGACGACGGCGATGGCCCAGCCGGCCTCGCGGAGGGCGGCGAGGGCGGCGGGGACGCCGGGGATCAGGTGGGTGCGGGCGGCCTCGTGGGCGACGTGTTCCTCCCAGAGGGTCTCGCCGGAGTGCGGGAGGCCGTAGGCGGCGGCGATCCGGGCGAAGCCGGCGGGGGAGCGGTCGGCGAGGAAGAGGTCGAAGACGGCGGGGGCGGCTTCGGCGGGGAGCCCGTGGGTGGCGCAGAAGACCGGGGTCCAGGCGTCGGAGGCGCCGTCGCGCTCGACCAGGGTGTGGTCCAGGTCGATCAGGAGCAGGGGCGGAGGGTGGTCGGACATGCGCGGAGAGTAGCGCACGGGAGGGGGTGCGCTGGGGGTGGCCTTATTGCGTATTACTTGCAATTACCCTCATCAAGCAGCAGAGTGTCATCAGGGGCGGTCGGACCGTTCGGCCTTTCCGCTGAGACGTTCCGGACGTGCCGAGGTGCGCCGGAGTCCTCCGTGTGAGCTGATCGTCTTCCCAACCGGCGCCCGCCGGGACACCGGTCCGCCCGCCCCCGCACTTCCCCCGCACCTGCCCCACCTGCCCGCACCGGCGCCGATGCGGCGCCCGTCAAAGGGGCGTCAAGAGTGCGTGCCGGGGCGTCAGGAACCCGTAGGGGCGGGGGGTGCGGGGAGGAACGGCCCGCAGGATCGGGAGCACTGCCCGACCGCGGAGGTTCCGTCCGATGTCCAGCTCCGTCACCCCGGCGCTCACCGCCGAGCCCGTGCCGCCCGATACCGGCCGGGAGGCGCCCGGGGCCCCGGACGAGCGCCACCGTCTCTCCGTGCTCGGCGGACTGGCCGCGCTGTCGTTGGACGCGATGGCCTCGGTGGCGTACGGGCCGGAGTCGATCGTGCTGGCGCTGGCCGCGGCCGGGGCGTACGGGCTGGGCTTCACGCTGCCGGTGACGGTGGTGATCGCGGTGCTGCTGGCGGTGCTGGTGGCCTCGTACCGGCAGGTGATCGCGGCCTTCCCGGACGGCGGCGGCTCGTACGCGGTGGCCAAGGCACACCTGGGGCGGCGGACCGCGCTGACCGCCGCGGCGTCGCTCGTCGTCGACTACGTGCTGAACGTGGCGGTCTCGGTGACGGCCGGGGTGGCGGCGCTGACCTCGGCGGTGCCGGGGCTGTACGGCGAGCGGGTCTGGCTCTGCCTGGGCGTGCTGGCGCTGGTCACCGCGGTGAACCTGCGCGGGATCGCCGAGTCCGCCCGCTGGTTCCTGGCGCCGACGGCCGTGTTCGTGCTCTCGATCCTGACGATCGTGGTGGTCGGCCTGTTCCGGGACGCTCCGGTGAGCACGGCCGCCGCCGAGGGGCACGCGTCCGTGCCGGCGGACAACGCCACCACCGTGGGTGCGCTGCTGCTGCTCAAGGCCTTCGCGGCCGGCTGCTCGGCGCTGACCGGCGTGGAGGCCGTGGCGAACGCCGTCCCCTCCTTCCGCGCGCCCGGCGTGAAGCGTGCACAGCGCACCGAGGTTGCGCTCGGCGCGCTGCTCGGCGTGATGCTGATCGGACTGGCCGTGCTGATCGGCCGCTTCCACCTGCAGCCGGTCGAGGGCGTCACGGTGCTCGCCCAGCTCGCGGACGCCTCCCTCGGCCACGGCGCCGGCTTCTACCTGGTCCAGTTCGCCACCGTGGTCCTGCTCGGGCTCGCCGCCAACACCTCCTTCGGCGGCCTGCCCGTCCTGCTCCACCTGCTCGCCCGCGACAACCACCTCCCGCACGTCTTCGCGCTGCGCGCCGACCGTCAGGTGCACCGGCACGGCGTCCTCTTCCTCGCGGCGGTCTCGACGGTGCTGCTGGTCGGCTCGGGCGGGGACGTCAACAGCCTGGTGCCGCTGTTCGCGATCGGTGTGTTCGTCGGATTCACGATCTGCCAGGTCGGCATGGTCCGGCACTGGTGCCGGGAGAAGCCCGCCCACTGGCGGGCGAAGGCCGCCCTGAACGGCTTCGGCGCCCTGCTCACCGGTACCGCCGCCCTGGTCGTCACCGGCACCAGGTTCACCGAGGGCGCCTGGGGCATCTGCCTGGCCCTGCCCCTGCTGGTCCTCCTCTTCGAGGCCGTCCACCGCGCCTACGCCCGCATCGGTCGGCGCCTCGAACTCGGCCGCATACCCGGACCCCTCACCCCGCAGCGCAGCCTGGTCGTCGTCCCGGTCGCCGCGATCACCCGTCTCACCCGGGACGGCCTCTCCGCCGCGCTGTCGCTCGGCGACGAGGTGATCGCCGTCACCGTCGCCCACGACGCCGCCGCCACCGAGGCGCTGCGCCGGGACTGGGAGCTCTGGCGGCCGGGCGTGCCGCTGGTGGAGGTCGCGGACGCGCACCGCCGCCTCGGCCCGCCGATCGCCGACTTCGTCAACACCCTCGCCGCCGAGCACGCCTACGACCGCCTCACCGTCCTGATCCCCGAGGTGGAGCCGGTCCGGCCCTGGCGGCGGGCGCTGCAGAACCGGCGCGGCGCCGTGATCGACCGGGCCCTGCGCCGCCACACCGACGCGGTGGTCTGCCGGCTCCGGATGCGGATGTAGTTCGGCTCCGGATACGGGCGTAGGGCTGTCCGATATAGACCGATAAGAGAAGAAGATTCGGGCCGATCGTCATATCTTGACGATGTCTTAACGGCCCCGCCCGGCGCCCTCGAAACGTCGCCACCGGGCCCGGCGCGCCCCGCCCTCAGCGGCTCCGACCTGCGGAAACACCCCGCCCATCGGGCGTGTCGGGCGCTTCGGAACGCTCCGCGACGGCCCATTGCGCGCCCGTTCGGCGCCCTTACGCTCGCCCATGTGTTCAACGTGCCCCAGGCGCTCAAGCGCCTAGTGATCGGCAGAGCCATGCGCAGCGAGGAGCTGGGCGAGACGCTGCTCCCCAAGCGGCTGGCGCTGCCGATCTTCGCTTCCGACCCGCTCTCCTCGGTCGCCTACGCGACCCAGGAGATCCTGCTGGTGCTCACCGTCGGTGGCACCGCGTTCCTGTACCTGACCCCGTGGGTCGCGGCCGGCGTGGTCGCCCTGATGGCGGTCGTGGTGATGTCCTACCGCCAGGTCGTGCACGCCTACCCGAGCGGCGGAGGCTCGTACGAGGTGGTGTCCCGCAACCTCGGCGCCAACTCCGGCCTGGTGGTGGCCGCTTCGCTGCTGGTCGACTATGTGATGACGGTCGCGGTGTCGGTGGCCTCCGGTGTCGACAACATCATCTCGGCGCTGCCCTCGCTGGCCGACCACCGGGTCGAGCTGGCGATCGGATTCGTCGTCCTGCTCGCGGCGATGAACCTGCGCGGGGTCCGGGAGTCGGGCAAGGCGTTCGCGGCGCCGACGTACCTGTTCATCGGCGGCATCCTGCTGATGGTGGTCACCGGCCTGATCAAGGCGGTGTTCGGGGAGACCCCGGTGGCGGCCAGCGCCGCGTACGGGGTGCTGCCGGTGGACGGCAAGGACACCCTGGCCGGTCTGGGCCTGCTGATGCTCGGCCTGCGGGCGTTCGCCTCCGGCTGCACGGCACTGACCGGCGTGGAGGCGATCTCCAACGGGGTGCCGGCGTTCCGCGCGCCCAAGTCGAAGAACGCCGCCGCCACGATGGCCGTGATGGGCACCACGGCCGTGGTCATGTTCGTCGGCATCACCGCGCTGGCCCTGATGGCGAAGGTGCACATCACCGACGACGCCTGCCAGCTGACCGGCTTCGCCGGGGACTGCCACACCGCTCCGCAGCAGACCGTGATCGCCCAGCTGGCGGCCGCGATCTTCGGCGGGGACCAGAGCGTCCTCTTCTACTTCATCCAGGCCGTCACCGCGCTGGTGCTGATCCTGGCGGCCAACACCGCGTTCAACGGGTTCCCGCTGCTGGCCTCGATCCTGGCCGAGCACCGCTACCTGCCCCGGCAGATGCACACCCGCGGCGACCGCCTCGCCTTCTCCAACGGCATCATCGCGCTCGCGGTGGTGGCCGGCGGGCTGCTCTGGCTGTACGACGCGGACGTCACCAGCCTGATCCACCTCTACATCCTGGGCGTCTTCACCTCCTTCACGCTCTCCCAGATCGGGATGGTGAAGCACTGGAACCGCGTCCTCGGCACCGAGACCGACCCGGCCGTGCGCGGCTCGGCACAGCGGTCCCGGGTGATCAACGCCTTCGGTGCGGTGACCACCGCGCTGGTGCTGGTGATCGTGCTGCTGACCAAGTTCACCCAGGGCGCCTGGCTGGCCGTGGTCGCCGCCGCCCTGCTCTGGGTGATGATGCGCGGCATCCGCCGGCACTACGACGGCGTGGCCGCGGAGCTGGCGGTGGACGACCCCGAGGCGGAGTCGGTGCGGCCGTCCCGGGTGCACGGGATCGTGCTGGTCTCCAAGCTGCACAAGCCCACACTGCGGGCGCTCGGCTACGCGCAGGCGTTCCGGCCGGACTCGCTGGAGGCGCTGACGGTCTCGGTGGAGAACGACGCCACCGCCGAACTGGAGCGGCAGTGGGAGGAGTTGGACGTCCAGGTGCCGCTCAGGGTGCTGGCGTCGCCCTACCGGGAGATCACCAAGCCGGTGCTGCAGTACGTGCGGGAGTACCGCCGGAGCAGCCCGCGGGAGGCGGTCGCGGTCTTCATCCCCGAGTACGTGGTCGGGCGCTGGTGGGAGCACCTGCTGCACAACCAGTCGGCGCTCTGGCTGAAGAGCCGGCTGCTGTTCACCGCGGGGGTGATGGTGATCAGCGTGCCGTGGCAGCTCACCTCCTCCAGCCGGGCGCACCGTCCCTCCGGCCGGGCACCCGGCGCGGTCCGGCGGGGTGAGCCGAAGACGCGGTCGGAGTACGAGAAGCTCCCGGCACCCGAGAACGCCTGACGCCGACCCACCGAGAGCCCCGGGCACCCACGCCCGGGGCTCTCGGCATGCCCGAGCACACCCGGACGCACCTCGGCGCCGTCCCGCGACCGTCCCCGCGCCGGCCCGCAGCCGTCCGGAGCCGTCCCCGAGCCGCCTACCGACGGCCCCCCGTATGGACCCCGTCAACAATCGAACGGGCCGCGTATGGAGGCCGTCAAGAGCGGCGGTAACGGCCCGTGAACGCGGTTGGCTGGCATCGCCGGCCCGCCGCCGGTGCCGCACCGAGCCCGTCGGGCCGGGGCTGCGGCCACCTCCGAACCACCGTGGTGGAGCCCATGTCCGATCTCATCTACGTCGGTGTCACCGTCGTCGTGTTCGCCGTCATCGCCCTGATCGCGCGGGGGGTGGAGAAGCTGTGAGCGCCGAGAACGTCGCAGGTCTCATCGTCGCCGTCGCCCTCGTCGGCTACCTCGTCGTGGCGCTGATCTACCCGGAGAAGTTCTGACATGAGCTCCACTCTTGCGGGCTGGCTGCAGTTCCTGGCGCTGGTGGGCGCCCTGGTGCTGTGCTACCGCCCCCTGGGCGACTACATCGCCCGTATCCTCACCTCCTCGAAGCACCTGAGAGTCGAGCGCGGTCTGTACCGGGTGATCGGCGTGGACGGCGACGCCGACCAGCGCTGGCCGGTCTACCTGCGGTCGGTGCTGGCCTTCTCGGCCGTCTCGGTCCTCTTCCTCTACGGCCTGATCCGGCTGCAGCAGCACCTGCTGCTGAGCCTCGGGGTCGAGCAGATGGCGGGGCACCAGGCGTGGAACACCGCGATCTCGTTCGTCACCAACACCAACTGGCAGTCCTACAGCGGTGAGTCCGCGATGGGGCACCTGGTGCAGATGGCGGGCCTGGCGGTGCAGAACTTCGTCTCCGCCGCCGTCGGCATCGCGATCGTGGCGGCGCTGATCCGCGGGTTCACCCGCAACCGCACCGACCGGCTGGGCAACTTCTGGGTGGACCTCACCCGCGTCTCGCTGCGCCTGCTGCTGCCGGTCTCGGTCGTGTTCGCGCTCGCGCTGGTGGCGACCGGTGTGGTGCAGAACTTCCACGGCTTCCACGAGGTCGCCACCCTGGCCGGCGACCCGCAGTCGATCCCGGGCGGGCCGGTGGCCTCGCAGGAGGTCATCAAGGAGCTGGGCACCAACGGTGGCGGCTTCTTCAACGGCAACTCGGCCCACCCGTTCGAGAACCCGACCGGGCTGAGCAACTTCCTGGAGATCTTCCTCATCCTGCTGATCCCGTTCGCGCTGCCGCGGGCGTTCGGCCGGATGGTCGGTGACAACCGCCAGGGCTACGCCATCGCGTCCGTCATGGCGATCTTCTGGGTGGCGTCGGTGGCGTTGATCACCTTCTTCGAGTCGCAGCACTCGGGTGCGGCGATGAGCGCGGCCGGCGGGGCGATGGAGGGCAAGGAGCAGCGGTTCGGCATCGCGGCGTCCGGCTTGTTCGCGGCGTCGACGACGCTGACCTCGACCGGTGCGGTCAACTCCTTCCACGACTCGTTCACGCCGTTCGGCGGCGGGATCACGATGTTCAACATGATGCTGGGCGAGATCGCGCCCGGCGGGGTGGGTTCCGGTCTCTACGGGATGCTGATCCTGGCGATCGTCGCGGTCTTCGTGGCCGGTCTGATGGTCGGCCGTACCCCGGAGTACCTGGGCAAGAAGCTCGGCGGCCGGGAGATGAAGTTCGCCTCCCTCTACATCCTGACCACGCCGACGATCGTGCTGGTGGGTACGGGTGTCGCGATGGCACTGCCGGGCGAGCGGGCCGGGATGCTCAACTCGGGCGCCCACGGCTTCTCCGAGGTGCTGTACGCCTTCACCTCGGCGGCGAACAACAACGGCTCGGCGTTCGCCGGTGTCACGGTGAACACCGACTGGTACGACACGGCGCTGGGCCTGGCGATGGTGTTCGGCCGGTTCCTGCCGATGGTCTTCGTCCTGGCGCTGGCCGGCGCGCTCGCCCGCCAGCAGCCCGTCCCGGCCACCCCGGGCACCCTGCCCACCCACAAGCCGCTGTTCGTGGGCCTGCTGTCGGGCGTCGTCCTGATCGTCGTCGGTCTCACCTACTTCCCGGCCCTGGCCCTCGGGCCGATCGCGGAAGGTCTCTCCTGATGTCGTCCACCCTTACCGACAAGCCGGCCGCCCAGCCGGAGGCGCCCGCCGCGGCGCCGCACAGAGTGGCCAGCGGACTGCTGGACCCGAAGCTGATCGTCGCCTCGCTGCCCGACGCGGTGAAGAAGCTCGACCCCCGGGTGATGGTCAAGAACCCGGTGATGTTCGTGGTCGAGGTCGGCTCGGTGGTCACCACCGTCGCCGCGATAGCCGATCCGAGCGTCTTCGCCTGGTCGATCACCGTCTGGCTCTGGCTGACCACGGTCTTCGCCAACCTGGCGGAGGCCGTGGCCGAGGGCCGCGGCAAGGCGCAGGCAGACACGCTGCGCAAGACCAAGACCGACACCATGGCCCGCCGCCTCACCGACTGGCCGAAGAGCCGGGCGGAGGAGGAGGTCTCCGGCACCGCGCTGCGGCTGGGCGACCACGTGGTGGTCGAGGCCGGGCAGATCATCCCGGGCGACGGCGACGTCGTCGAGGGCGTCGCGAGCGTGGACGAGTCGGCGATCACGGGTGAGTCCGCGCCGGTGATCCGCGAGTCGGGCGGCGACCGCTCGGCCGTGACCGGTGGCACCAAGGTGCTCTCCGACCGGATCGTGGTGAAGATCTCCTCCGAGCCCGGCAAGACCTTCATCGACCGGATGATCGCCCTGGTCGAGGGCGC